>NZ_QQSV01000010.1 GCF_003351145.1 Meiothermus sp. QL-1
CCCTCTGGATACGGGCGTACACCTGCCCTGGGTGTGGGACGCTCTTCCACCGGGACGTGGCCGCAGCGCTGAACATCCTGGCCAGGGCTCGGACGGAGCCTGCGGGGATGGATACGGCAAGGGCCGTTCCGTGAGAACCGAGAAGCCCCGTTCTTCAGAATGGGGAGTCGTCACGCTATGTTCATACAGCACAACCCGGGGTTCAGCGGCGTTCTATGCTTAGGGTGGTCATGGAAGCACTTCGGGACGAGGATTTGAAGCTGGCGGAGCTACTCGAGAGAATGCAGGCCGAGCTCGAGCAACCCATCCCCCGCCTAGAGCGCTTGCGCGCCGACCTGAAGAGCGCTCGAGCCATGCTCGAAGCCCGTAACCAGGCCCTTTTGCGCTCCCGCAATCCAGAGCTTGGAGAAGAGGACGGCCTCACCGGCTTGCTGGACCGCTCGGCCTTTGAGCGGGCGCTTCAGCGGGTCTATGAGGAAGGGGAGGCCTTCAGCCTGGTATTCGTCGAGGTAGACGGTTTTGCCCAGCTTGCCGGGCGCTTCGGGCAACTGGCCGACGAGGTCTTGCGGCGGGTAGGGCAGCTTGTGCGCAGGGTTTTGCGGGCCTCGGATGTGGCTGGCCGGGTGGGGGAGGCCAACCTGGCCCTCATCCTGCGCGGCATTAGCAACGACCGGGCCTTTGGGGTTTGCGAGCGGCTGCGGGTGGCGGTGCTCAAGTACCCCTGGCCCTCCTTACACCCCGAGCTTAGGGTCACCCTGAGCCTGGGTTTTGCCAGCCGCGGCGACGATTCCTCGGCCCAGCACGTGATGGAGCGGGCCCAGCGCTTTCTGGCTGAAGCCATTGAGGCCGGGCGCAACCAGACCTTTCCCGGCCTCTATTACTGACTGGGAGGAGCAAGCATGCAAGGCCGCATCCTCGAATTTTTCAAGCGGAAAACCGCTGCCTGGCCCCGCCACCACCTGGCCTTACTGGCGGCTTTGTTTTTTCTCGGCTGGCTCCTGGTAGAGCTGGTTCTAGGGCGCTAATAAAACGGCTGTACGCAAGTACAGCCGTTGCCCGGTTCGGGATTAGGCCCGGGCCTTCTCCGCCAGTATGTTCTTGAGCACGGTCTGCAGGATGCCGCCGTTTTTGTAGTAGTCGAGCTCCACCGGGGTGTCGATGCGGGCCTTGACCTGGAAGCGCACCTGGCTGCCGTCGGCGCGGGTGGCCACCACGGTGAGCATCTTGCCGGGGGCTAGGTCTTCCAGGCCCAGGATGTCGTAGAGTTCATAGCCGGTCAGGCCCAGGCTGGCAGCGCTTTGGCCCGGTTGGAACTCCAGCGGCAGCACGCCCATGCCCACCAGGTTGCTCCGGTGGATGCGCTCAAAGCTTTGGGCGATGACGGCCTTCACCCCAAGCAGATAGGTGCCCTTGGCCGCCCAGTCGCGGCTGGAGCCGTTGCCGTACTCGATGCCGCCGATGACCAGAAGGGGGGTGCCCTCGGCCTTGTACTGCATGGCCGCGTCGTAGACGAACATCTCCTCGCCCGTGCCCGGCTCGGCGCCCCGGTCGGACTTGGGCAGCTTCTTGGTGTAGGGGCCCTCTTTACCTCCCAGCATCAGGTTGCGGATGCGAATGTTGGCGAAGGTGCCCCGCATCATTACCTCGTGGTTGCCCCGGCGGCTGCCGTAGGAGTTGAAGTCGGCCGGCTCCACCCCGTGGCCCATCAGGTAGCGGGCTGCGGGGGAGTCTTTGGCGATGCTGCCCGCGGGGGAGATGTGGTCGGTGGTGATGGAGTCGCCCAGCAGGAGAAGGACCCGAGCCCCTTGAATGTCGGAAAGCTGGCGCGGGGCATCCAGGTTCTCGAAGAAGGGGGGGTTTTGGATGTAGGTGCTGTTGGGGTCGAACTGGTAAAGCTGGCCGGTGGGGGCAGACAGGGCCTTCCAGTGGGCGTCGCCCTCGAAGACCGTGGCGTACTGCCGGCGGAACATCTCGGGGTCCAGGGTTTTGTGGATGGCCTCGCGGATCTCCTCCTGGCTCGGCCAGATGTCCCGCAGGTAGACCGGTTTGCCGTTGGGGTCGAAGCCCAGGGGCTCGGTGTTGAAGTCGATGTCGATGCGGCCTGCAATCGCATAGGCCACCACCAGCATGGGGCTGGCCAGGTAGTTGGCCTTCACATCGGGGTTGATTCGGCCCTCGAAGTTACGATTGCCCGAGAGCACTGCCGCCACCACCAGGTCGCCCTCCCGCACTGCTCTGGATATCTCCTCGGGCAGGGGCCCTGAGTTCCCGATGCAGGTGGTGCAGCCATAGCCCACGGTGTGGAAGCGCAGGGCCTCCAGGAAGGGGGTCAGGCCGGCGGCGTCCAGGTACTCGGTGACCACCTTGGAGCCGGGAGCCAGGCTGCTCTTGACCCAGGGCTGGGTGTCGAGGCCTGCCTCTATCGCCTTTTTGGCCAGGAGGCCGGCCCCTAGCATTACCGAGGGGTTGGAGGTGTTGGTGCAGCTCGTGATGGCCGCGATGACCACCGAGCCATGCCGCAGTTCGAACTCCTCGCGGCCTCGCCTGACCAAGACCCGCTTATCGAGATGTTCTGGTTTTAGGCCAAAGCCGCGTTCCTTGGGGTCTTTGGTGAGGTGCTCGAGGAAGCTTTGCTTGACCTCGGAAAGGTTGACCCGGTCCTGCGGGCGCTTGGGGCCGGCCAGGGAGGGGGTGACGGTGGAGAGGTCGAGCTCGAGGTACTCGCTGTATACCGGAGCGGCGTCGTCGGTGCGCCAAAGACCGTTGGCCTTGGCGTAGCGCTCCACCAGGTCCACAAGCTCCTCCGGGCGGCCGGTGAGCCGAAGATAGGCCAGGGTTTCCTCGTCAATGGGGAAGTAGCCCATGGTGGCGCCGTACTCCGGCGCCATGTTGGCGATGGTGGCCCGGTCGGCCAAAGAGAGCTTGGAGACCCCGGGGCCGTAGAACTCCACGAACTTGCCCACCACCCCGTGCTTTCGCAGCATCTCGGTGACCCTGAGCACCAGGTCGGTGGCGGTGGCTCCCTCGGGCAACTCGCCCACCAGCTTGAAGCCCACCACCCTAGGTGCCAGCATGTAGTAGGGCTGGCCCAGCATCACCGCCTCGGCCTCGATGCCTCCCACACCCCAGCCCAGCACGCCCAGACCGTTGATCATGGTGGTGTGGGAGTCGGTGCCCACCAGGGAGTCGGGGAAGGCGTAGACGCGGCCGTCCTCGCCCTTCTGGGTCATGACCACCTGGGCCAGGTACTCCAGGTTCACCTGGTGCACGATGCCGGTGCCCGGGGGCACCGCGCGGAAGCCTTTGAGGGCTTGTTGGGCCCACTTGATGAGCCGGTAGCGCTCGGCGTTGCGCTGGTACTCGAGTTCCACGTTTTTCTCGAAGGCGTAGGTGGTACCGAAGAAGTCCACCTGCACCGAGTGGTCGATGACCAGGTCCACCGGTACCACCGGGTTGATCATCTCGGGGTCACCGCCCAGCCTGGCCACCGCGTCGCGCATGGCGGCCAGGTCGACCACCGCTGGCACCCCGGTGAAGTCCTGTAGGATGACCCGCGCGAGGATCAAAGGTACGTTTACCTCGCCCGGGTCGGGCTGCCAGTTGGCCAGACGGAGCACATCTTCCCGGGTTACCTTGTACTCGTCGTGGTTGCGCAGTAGGGACTCGAGCATGACCCGGATGCTGAAGGGCAACCTGGAGACCGGGGCAATGCCCTGGCGCTCCAGCTCCAGGATGTCGTAGTAGTAGACCTCTCCTGTTCGCGTAGAGAGGCTCTTGCGGGTTTTGAACTCGTCTCTGTATGCCATAGAAGCTCCTTTCACAGGTGGGGGCCCCAGCCGCTCGTGGCGGCTACCGGGTTACAGGCAGCGGCTTGCCCTTCCAGTTTAAAAGGGCAGGCGCGGTTTGCCTACGGGTTGTGGGGCTTTCTTCCTGCCTGGGCGGGTGCGCCCTACCTCAGACACCCCTATATTAGCGCAAGGGCGGCGGTGCTGCGAGTGGTTATCGCTTAGAGCATGCCCGCCAGGAAGCCCTGCTCCCGCACGGCCCGGATGAGGTCCATCACGGTAAGCCGGTGGGGGTCGTAGACTACCTCGAGCTGCCCCACCTCGGCGGGCTGCACCCCTTCCACGCCCTCGAGCTGCTCCAGGGCTTTGCGCACCTTCTCTACCTGCTCGGGGCGCTCCATGCCCCGCACGCCCAGCAAAACCCGGTTCATGTCCCCAATTCTAGCCCAGCGGCCCGCCTTGGCCGCTGGAAGAGCAGCAGCTCCAGCCCCAGCACCAGCGCGGCCAGCAGGGCCAAGGGGGGACCTAGGGAAAGGGTGAGGCCTGGGGGGAGGGGCTGGCTCGGAATGGGCCGGGGCAGCAGGGTCTCCTCGGCGCGCAGAAGGCCGCTCCTTTGCTCGCCTCGGGGGGCCACCAGGTTGTAAAGCAGCACAGGAAAAGCAGGGAGGTCCTGCAGGCTTTCCACCGGGGGCAGGTAGAGGCCGTTGGGGTGGTACCAGGCCAGGGCCTGGCCGGTCTCGCTCTGGGCCAGGGGCCGCCATCCTGGGGCCTGGGGGGCGGGGGGGATGCGCAGGCTGTAGCCCACCAGCTCCACCCCCCGCAGGTAGGGCAGGGTGCGCTCCACGTCGAAAACCGTGGCCTGGCCCGAGGCCTCCCGGGCGAAGAAGACGGTAAAGCGCGAGGGTTCGCGGCGGGGGGTGCCCAGCTCGAAAACCATCTCCCCGGGGCTGCCCCGGGCGGTGCCCAGCAGCCGCAGCACCCGCTCCAAGGCGGGGGCCTCCCCCGAGACCTCCACCCGGACCGCCCGGCGGGTAAAGCGGGCCTCGTCGTCCAGCCCCAGGCTGTCCTGGAGCAAAAGCCGGGCTTCAAGGGTGGCCTGGGGCACCTCAAGGCTGGCGAAGCCCCGGGCCGGGACTTCTAAAGGGTAGCGCCGTCCGTTCACCCATACCTCGCCCCGCCAGAGGCCAGGGCCTGCGTTGGCCACGGCCACGAAGCCGGGGCCTATGGCGCTGATGCCCACATTGGGCCCGTTGCCGGCCACGTTGAGGTAGCCGTCGCTGCCGGGTGGGGGAGGCTTGTCGCTGATGACCAGGCTGGGGGCCTGGGGCAGGCGGGCCTGGCCCTGGGCCAGGGCCTGCGCCAGGTCGGTGCTCTGGGCCCTGGGGGCCGCCTGCTCCAGCGCCGGAACCAGGCTGCTGCCTGGGGCCGGGCCGAAGACCTGCGGGGGGTCGCCGGGCAGCACCAGGACCGCCTGGGGGGCTTTTTGCAGGTGGGCGCGGGCCAGCTCCAGAGCCCGTTGGAAGCGGCTTGGGGGAAGGTCGGTGGCGGCCATGGAGGCCGCTGTGTCCAGCACCACTATCAGCGGGCCGGGGCGTTCTAGGGACAGGCTGGGGCCGGATAGGGCCAGAAAGCCCAGCAAGGCCGCCAGCAGGAGCAAAAGCAGCCGCAGGTCAAGCCGCCGCCGGGCCCGTCCCTTGCGCAGGGCTCTTTGCCAGAGCCAAAGCCCCGCCACCCGGCGCTCTGGGGGCCGCCGGCGGCGGTACCACCACCAGATGAGGCCCAGGGCGGGCGGGATAAGGACCAGCGCCCAGGGCAGGGCGAAGGCGAGCTGCATCTACCAGCGGACCTCGTAGAAGCTGCGCTGCACCAAGCTGCCGCCCTCCACCACCGTGTAGGAAAGCCCGGGGCCAAAGCGTTGGGAAATCCGCTCCAGGAAGTTGCCCAGGGCCCTGGCCAGCCTCTGCTCGAACTCCCCCCGCCCGAGGGTCTGGGGCAGTAGCCTGGCCGTCAGGGCGGCCTGCTCCCGCAGCATGGCCCCCTGGTCGCTGTAGCTGAAGCCCACGGCGTTGGCCGGCACCCGCACGCGGAAGCGCCGAAAACCCGGGTCGCGCCCCCAGGGGGGGTTGCGCAGGGCCTCGAGGGCGGCCTTGCTGGTGGCCAGCACCAGGCGGTCGGGCTCGAGGCGGTAGTAGAGGGTGCCCATCAGCCCCACCTCCACCGCCTTGAACCCCCCCTCGTTCCCCAGCACCCTGAAGCCCCCCCGCCCCTCGGGGGTGGCGAAGGCGGCCAGGCTTTGGAGGAGGGCCAGCAAGTTGGCCTCGGCGGTGGCGGGGTCGCGGAGTTCAACGTAGAGGAGGTTGTGCCCAAGCGGGCTTTCTCCTAGGGCATCGGGGGCAGGCGGGGGTCCTTTGGCCGTGACCAGGGCGAACCGGCTGCCAAACCCGCCCAGCTCGAGCCGGTAAGCCTGGCCAAACTCGCGCAGGATGCCCCCTAAGTAGGCGCCGAAGCGGCCCAGGTCGAAGACCCCCGTAAAGACCGCATACCCCTGCGGCAGTTCGGCGGGGTCGTAGGGGCGCCCCTGGGGCAGGAGCAGGCGGGCCAGGGCTGGGTCGGCTGAGGGGTTGAGCTCGAGGCGGACCTCCTCGGTATAACCGCCAGGGGTGAGCTGAAGGCGGTAGGTGAGCTGGCGCAGGGTGCGCAGGGCGCTGGAGGTGCGGGGCGGCAGCCCCAGCTCCTGCGGCAGGCTTTGCGGTAGGGTTGCCCAGAACACCACCTCCCCCTGCGCCGGGGCCCGCAGGCCCCGCCGGTTTTGCAGAAAGAGCTGGGCGTACCTGGGGCTGGCCGCAAAGAAGAGCTCGCGGCTAAACCCTAGCTGCACCTCCTGGTCGCCGCCCACCTGCCAGCCCCCCACGGTGCGCAGGCCCCGGGCTTCCTTGCGCAAAACCCTCAGCGCTGCAGGGCTGGGCCGCCCGATCAGGAAGAAACCATCGGGGTAGACCGCAGCGGCCAGCCCCCCTGCGGCGATGCCCAGCAGGTCCACAACCTCCCCCTCCTTCTGGCGCAACTCCCGGTTCAGCAGCCCTTCCAGGCCGCTTTGCCTGAAGTCGCTGGCCAGCCCCTGGATGTAGCGGCTGCCGCGCAGGTCGGCCAGGTAGAAGCCCGCCACCGCCCCCGGGGGGGCCAGTGAGACCAGGTTCTGGGCCAGGGCTGGGGCAAGCAGGAGAAGCACCCAAGCAATCCCACGGAGCATAGCCCCATAGTACAGCCCGGCCCGATTCCAGGGGTGAATGCCTCAGGCCTCGGCCTTGCGCTCCGCGATGATTTTCTGGGCCAGCTGGGGCGGCACCTCGGCGTAGTGGGAGAACTCGAGGCTGTAGGCCCCCGTGCCCTGGGTGAGCCCCGAGAGGGCGCGGCCATACTCCAAAAGCTCGGCCAGGGGCACCTCGGCGCTCACCACCGCCAAAGCGCCCTCCTGCTCCATTCCCAGAATGCGGCCCCGGCGGGCCTGGAGGTCGGAGAGGATATCGCCCACCCGCTCCTGGGGGGCGAACACCCTGAGGCGGTAGATGGGCTCCAGCAGGGTGGGGCTGGCCTGGGCCACCACGTTCTTGAAGGCGAGCTGGGCCGCGAGCTGGAAGGCCATGTCGGAACTATCCACCTCGTGGTAAGAGCCGTTGAAGACCACCGCCCGGAAGCCCATCACCGGATAGCCCGCCAAAGGCCCGCTCCTGGCGGCCTCCTTGATGCCGGCTTCCACCGCCTCCATGTACTTGGTGGGGATTACCCCCCCGGTAATCTCCCAAACAAAGGCGTAGTCCTCGTGCGGCTCCAGCCTGAGCCAGACGTCCCCGTACTGGCCGTGGCCGCCGGTCTGCTTCTTGTGCTTGCCCTGGCCCTCGGCCTTTTTGCGGATGGTCTCGCGGTAGGGCACCTTGGGTAGCCGGGCGATGACCCGCACCCCATAGCTGCCCAGGCGCTCGATGGCGGTCTCGAGGTGCAGCTCGCCCATGCCCCAAAGGACCTGCTCGCCGGTCTCGGGGTTGCGCTCGAATTTCAGGCTGGGGTCCTCCTCCAAAAGCTTGCGCAGGGCGTCGCCCAGCTTGGCCTCGTCGGCGCGGCTTTCGGGGAAAATGGCCCGCATTGCCACCGGCTCGGGCAGCCGGGCCGAGGGGAACTGGAGCCGCTCCCCCTGCCAAAGCGTCATGCCCTTGTGGAGCTGGTCGGCCTTGGGCAAGGCCAGGATGGTGCCGGCCTCGGCCTCCTCCAGCTCCAGCAGGTCCTTTCCCTTGGCAGTGTACAGGTGGGCCAGCCGCACCGGGCCGTTGTCGGACTGCAGGCTGTCGCCGGGCTTGAGCCGGCCCCGGTAGAGCCGGGCAAAGGCCACCTGCCCCATGAAGGGGTCCACCTGCACCTTGAAGACCTTGGCCGCCGGAGGGCCCTCGCCCCAGCGCTCCTCAGGGGCAGGCAGGGCTTCCAGGAAGAGGTCCAGAAGCATGTCCAGCCCGATTAGGGCTCCTGCTGAGCCGATGGCCACAGGGTAAAGCTGCCCCTTGCGCACGGCCTCGTGAAAGGCGCGTGATAGCGCGACCTCCTCCACCTCCCCCCCTTCCAGGTACTTTTCCAGCAGGCCCTCGTCGGTCTCGATGATGGCCTCCCGGGCCTCAAGGCGGTACTTCTCCACCCGCTCCCGCTCTGCTTCGGGGATGCTGGTCAGCACAGGCCGCCCCTTCTCGTAGCGGAAGGCCCGGCCATGCAGCACATCAATCAGGCCCACCCATGCCCCCCCCTCGCAAAGCGGCAGGTGGGCGGGCAGGATGGGGCCTAGGGTGGCCCGCAGGTCCTCCAGAAGGGCGAAGAAGTCGCCCCCCTTTTCCAGCTTGGTGACCACCACCATCCTGGGTAGCTCCAGCCGCTCGGCCACTGTCCAGGCCCGCTCGGTGCCAATCTGCACCCCGTTTTCCGCCGAGACCGCCACCACCGCTGCGTCGGCTGCCTCCAGGGCCCCGCGGATCTCCCCCACGAAGTCGGCGTAGCCTGGGGCGTCCAGCAGGTAGATGCGGTGCCCCCGGTACACAAGGGGCAGCACGGCGGTGCGGATCGAGATTCGGTGGGCCTTCTCCTCTGGGGTGTAGTCGGAGGTGGTGTTCCCTTCCTCCACCCGCCCCATCCGGTCTTTGCCTCCGGTGAAGAAGAGAAGGGCTTCGCCAAGAGTAGTTTTGCCGCTGCCGCTGTGCCCCACAAGGGCGACGGTGCGAATCATCTCCGACCTCCTTTGGTTGGGTTTCAGTATACGCCCGGGGAGAAAGCCGGTGTCCAGCCGCCGTGCAGACTTTGCACCAAGGCCTCGATAACCTGAAGGGGAGCCTCTAAAACGCTGAAAAAAGCCGCCCCCACAGGGCGGCTGGCGGAGTGGGAGGGATTCGAACCCTCGATACGGAGAACCCGTATACACGCTCTCCAGGCGTGCCCCTTCAACCACTCGGGCACCACTCCAGGGGCAAAGATGAGTCTAACGGGCCTTCTGGGGAGCGTCAAGCTGGTGTATACTGGTCCTCAGGCGAGGACCGGGAGGAGTAGGCCCGCTTGTCCCACAGAGAGGGCGCTCCGCGGCTGAGAGGGCGCCCGGGCTTCCAGCGGTCCGAAGGTCGCCCGCGAGCCTGCAGGAGGAAAGGCCAAGGCCGAGTAGAGCCTGCCGGGGGTGCCCGTCACAGCACTTACGAGCGCCTGGGCCGTAGCGCCCAGGAAGCGCGGTGGTACCGCGGGGTATGCCCTCGTCCGCGCAGCCAAGGCTGTGCGGGCGTTTTTTCTTGAGGTGAGGCCATGATCAAAAGCCAGGAGCTGCCTAAAGCCTACGATCCGCAGAAGGTGGAGCCGCGTTGGGCCGAGGAGTGGGCCAGAAATCCTCTAAAGCCCGAGCTGAACGCGGGAAAGGGCAAGGGGCCTTTCACCATCGTGATCCCACCCCCCAACGTGACCGGCAGCCTGCACCTGGGCCATGCCCTGGAGAACACCATCATCGACATCATAGTCCGCTTCAAGCGCATGCAGGGCTACGAGGCTTTGTACCTGCCCGGCACCGACCACGCCGGCATCACCACCCAGGTGCTGGTGGAGCGGGAGCTGGCCCAGGAGGGCCTCAGCCGTCACGACCTGGGGCGGGAGAAGTTTTTGGAGCGGGTCTGGGCCTTCAAGGAGAAGAACGGGGGGACCATCCTGCACCAACTGCGCCGCATCGGGGCGAGCTGCGACTGGAGCCGGGAGCGCTTTACCCTGGACGAGGGGCTTTCCCGTGCGGTGCGGCGGAGTTTCGTGCTGTACTACCACCAGGGGCTGGCCTACCGCGGCCAGCGCATCGTGAACTGGGACCCGGTGGCCAAGACGGTGCTTTCCGACCTCGAGGTCAACGTGGAGCCCACCCCGGGCAAGCTCTACACCCTGGCCTACCCCCTGGAGGAAGGGGGAGAGATCCAGATTGCCACCGTGCGCCCCGAGACCATCTTCGCCGATGTGGCCATCGCGGTGAACCCCGCCGACGAGCGCTACCGGCACCTGGTGGGCCGAAGGGCCCGGATTCCCCTTACCGAGCGCTACATTCCCATCATCGCCGACGAGGCGGTGCTCATGGACTTCGGCACCGGGGCGCTCAAGATTACCCCCGCCCACGACCCCACCGACTTCGAGATCGGCCAGCGCCACGGCCTCGAGATGCCCAGCGTGATTGACCTGGACGGCCGGCTTACCGGCGAGCGGGTGCCCGAGGCCTTCCGCGGGCTGGAGCGCTTCGAGGCCCGCAAGCAGGTGGTGGCGGCCCTGGAAGCCGCCGGGCATGTGCGCAGGGTAGAGGACTACACCATCGCCCTGGGCTATTCCGACCGGACCAAGGCCCCGGTGGAGCCCCTTTTGATGGAGCAGTGGTTCGTGCGGATGAAGCCGGTGGCCGAGAAGGTGCTGCAGGGGTTGGAGCGGGGTGAGATGCGCTTTGTGCCGGAGCGCTGGGAAAAGGTGAACCGCGACTGGCTCGAAAACATCAAGGACTGGGCCATCGCCCGCCAGCTTTGGTGGGGCCACCAGATACCCGCCTGGTACGACGAGGCGGGCAACATCTACGTCCCCGACCCCGACAACCCCGACCTCGACTGCGACAAGGACCCCCGCTATGCCCACCTGAACCTGCGGCGCGACCCGGACGTCTTCGATACCTGGTTCTCCTCGGCCCTTTGGCCCTTCTCCACCCTGGGCTGGCCCGAGGAGACCGAGGACTACAGGAAGTTCTACCCCACCGATGTGCTGGTGACGGGCTACGACATCATCTTCTTCTGGGTGGCGCGGATGCAGATGGCGGGCTACCAGTTCACCGGCAGGGCCCCCTTCCACACCATCGTGCTGCACGGGCTTTACCTGGATGCCAGGGGCCAGAAGATGTCCAAGAGCAAGGACAACGGCATCGACCCGCTGGAGCTCGTGGACAGGTATGGGGCCGATGCCTGCCGCTTCGCCTGGGCCTATCTGGCGACCGGGGGGCAGGACATCCGCCACGACGAGCGGCGCTATGAGCAGGGGCGCAACTTCGCCAACAAGCTTTACAACGCGGCCCGCTTCGTGCTCATGAACCGGGAGGCCGCCACGGGCTCCGATGCCCCCACCCTGGCCGACCGCTGGATGGCCTCGAGGCTCAGCCGCGGGGTTGCCGAGATCACCGAGGCCTACGAGGCCTACGACCTGGGCCGGGCTGCGCGGCTGGTGTACGAGCTGGTCTGGAGCGAGTTCTGCGACTGGTACCTGGAGGCGGCCAAGCCGGCGCTCAGAGCAGGCAACCGGGCCACCCAGCGCAGCCTGGAGTCCACCCTGGCCACGCTGTTGAAGCTGCTGCACCCCATCATGCCCTTCATCACCTCCGAGCTTTACGAGGCCCTCACCGGCGATGCCAAGCAGCTGGCCCTGCAGGACTGGCCCGCCCCGGGCGAGCGCGACGTGGAGGCCGAACGGGCCTTTGAGACCCTGCAGCAGGTGATTGCCGCCACCCGCAGCCTGAGGGCCGAGCTGGGCCTGGCCCCGCAGCAGGAGATTGCGGTGCAGCTTGAAGGGGAGGGGGCTGGGCTGGTGATGGAGAATCTTTCCCTCTTCCGCTTTTTAGCCAGGGCCGAGGCCCGGGTGGGCCGTCCAGCTAAAGCCCTGGCCCAGGTGACCCCCAGCGTCACGGTCTACCTCGAGCCGCAGGGCGACCTGCAGGCCTTCCTTGAGCGGCAGAAAAAACGCCTGGCCGAGCTGGAAAAGCTGGTGGCGGCAAGCGAGCGGAAGCTGGCCAACCCGGGTTTTGTAGAGCGGGCCGACCCTGCGGTGGTGGAGGCAGAGCGGGAGCGGCTTCGGGAAAACCAGGCCCAGCTAGAGCGCATTCGGGAGAACCTGGCCCGGCTCGGCTAGCATGGAGCGCTTCAGGCTTTCGCCGGGGGGGCGCCGACGGCTGGAGGCCCGCTGGGAGCGGTTGATGGGGGGCCTGGGGCTGGGGCCGGAGGTTCACGCTCCCCTGCTGCGCGATCTCCTGGCCCGCTACCGCGAGCCCCAGCGCTGCTACCATACCCTGGCCCACCTGGAACATATGCTCGCCTTTTTGCCCGAGGATCCCAGGCTGGAGCTGGCTGCCTGGTTCCACGACGCCGTCTACGACCCCACCCGAAGCGACAACGAGGAAAGAAGCGCCCGGCTCGCCCTATCCAGCCTGCGCCGGGCAGGGCTGGAGGCCGGGCTGGTGCAGAGCGTGGCCAGGCTCATCCGGGCCACCCGCACCCACAGGGCCGAGGACCTGCTTACGGCTTTGTTTGTGGAGGCCGACCTGGCCATTCTGGGGGCCGAGCCCGGGACCTATGCCCGCTATGCCCGGGCCATCCGCCAGGAATACGCCTGGATGCCGGAGGTTTTGTTTTTGAAAGGACGGGCAGCGGTGCTGTGGCGCTTTCTGGCTCGCCCCCGCATCTTTTGCACCGAGCTTTTCGCTGGGCTCGAGCCCCAAGCGCGGGAAAACCTAGGGCTCGAGCTTGCCCAGATCGAGCGCCTGCTAACCGGCGGCCATCTGCAAGAAGATCTGGTGTACCCGGGAATCGCTCGAAAGCTCGGGGTGGAAGGTGGAGGCCATCAGCCGGCCCGAGCGCACCAGCACGACTTCCTCGCCACGCCGGGCCAGCACCTCCACCCCCGGACCGGTGCTAAGGATGAGGGGGGCTCGGATGAAGAAGGCGTGAAAGGGGCGGTCTAGACCGCTGATTTCCAGGTCTTCTTCGAAGCTGTCCACCTGCCGCCCGTAGGCGTTGCGCTCCACACGGATGTCCAGCATTCCCAGGCGGGGCTGCTCGGGGTAGCGGGGCAGCTCCCTGGCCAGCCAGATGGCCCCGGCACAGGTACCCCAGACCGCGAGCGACCCCTCCGCGACCCGCTGCCGCACGGCTTCCTCCAGGCCGTACTCCCGCGCCAGCATCCCAATGGTGGTGGACTCCCCTCCGGGGACAATCAGGCCTTCCAGGCCCGCCAGGTCTTCAGGGAGCCGCACTTCTCGCGCCTCGACCCCAAGCGAGGCCAGCACCTCTTTGTGTTCGCGAAAATCGCCCTGCAGGGCCATCACCCCGATTTTCATGCCTCATATCATAGGGAAGGATGCCCTCAGGCGGGGGAGGTGGCCAGGGTTTTGACCGGGCCGTGCTGGCTTTCCTCGCTTTCGGCCTTGAGCAAGACCTTTTCGTTCTCTTCTCCTATGGCCTTCAGGAGCTGGGCTCGGGATACGAACTGCCCTCCCAGCATGTAATGGAAGCCCCGCTGCCCCAGCACCACCACGAAACGCACCCCCTGGAATTTGCGCACGAAGGTGTTGTGCTTCAAGGCAAAGCGGTGCATCCTGTGCAGGGCCTGGAGCTCCCGTTCCTGCCGTCGGCGCTCCAGGGTGGGCATCAGCCAGAGAAACACCAGTACAGCCATCAGCGCAGCACCGAAAAGCAGCAGGCCCAGGTGGGTCGGCGTCATACTCGTTACAAGTAAACCATAACCCGTAACGGGATTTGTAACAAAAGAACCATCCCCGAAAGGGGATGGCGCCGGGCTTCCTTCTCAACCCAGACGGGCCCGCACCAGGGCCACAATCTCGTCGATGGTCTCGGCCACCGGCACGCCGGCTTCAGCAAAGGCCTGGAGCTTGCTCTCGGGGGTGCCCACGTTGCCCATGATGATGGCCCCGGCGTGGCCCATCCGCTTGCCTTTGGGGGCGCTGCGCCCGCCGATAAAGCCCACCACCGGCTTTTTCACGTGCTCCTTGATGTAAGCAGCGGCGTCCTCCTCGTCCGAACCGCCAATCTCACCGCAGAGCACGATGGCCTCGGTCTCGGGGTCTTCGTTGAAGAGGGGCAGCAGGTCCTTGAAGGTGGTGCCGATGATGGGGTCCCCGCCGATGCCAATGCAGGTCGAGATGCCGTAGCCCGCGTCTGAAAGGGCCTTGGCGGTTTCGTAGGTCACGGTGCCGGAACGGGAGATAAGCCCCACCTTGCCCCGCTGGAAGACGCTGGCCGGCATGATGCCAAGCTTGCACTCGCCGGGGGTGATGAGGCCGGGGCAGTTGCCGCCAATCAGGCGCACGTTCCCCAGCGCCTTTATTTCCGCCACCGCCCGCACCATGTCCAAAGTGGGGATGCCCTCGGTGATGAGCACCACCAGCGGCACCCCAGCGTGGGCCGCCTCGAGCGCCGCATCGGCTGCAGCGGGGGCGGGGACGAAAATGATGGAGGCGTCTATCCTGTGCCGGGCCACCGCTTCTTTTACTGTGTCGTAGACGGGTAGGCCCAGCGCGGTCTGTCCCCCCTTGCCCGGGGTGACCCCGGCCACCACCTTGGTGCCGGCCTTGAGCATGGCCTCGGTGTGGAAAGCGCCTTCGCGGCCGGTGATGCCTTGAACCAGGACCTGGGTGTTCTTGTCGACTAGGATGCTCACTGGGCACCTCCTACCATGGCGATGATGGCCTTTGCCGCCTCGATCGAGGTGGGGTACATGTACACGGGTTTTCCCTGTAGCAGCGCCTTGGCCTCTTCTTCCGCGGTGCCGGCCACCCGCATGGCCACCGGCTTGGTCAAAAGCCCTTCCTCCAGGGCCCGGAGGACCCCCTTGGCCACCTCGTCGGCCCGGGTGATGCCGCCGAAGATGTTGATGAAAACCCCTTTCACATCGGGATCCTTGAGCACCACCTTGAGGGCGTTGTAGACCACCTCGGCCTTGGCCCCGCCGCCGATATCCAGGAAGTTGGCGGCCCGGCCCCCGCTGCGCTGGACCAGGTCCAGGGTGTACATCACCAGCCCGGCCCCGTTGCCGATGACCCCGATGTTGCCGTCGAGCTTGACGTAGCTGAAGCCGTAGTTGGAGGCCTCGACCTCCAGGGGGTGCTCGGCCTCGAACTCCCGCAAGGGGGTGAGCTCGGGGTGGCGGTAGAGGGCGTTGTCGTCCAGCACAATCTTGGCGTCGGCCGCCACCACCTCGCCGGTGTCGGTGATGACCAGGGGGTTGATCTCGGCGATGGAGGCGTCTATGCCCACGTAGGCCTGGTACAGCTTGACCAGCACGTCGGCCAGCTTGTTCAGGTTGCCCTCGAGGCCGGCCCGCTTGACCAGCTCGCGGGCCTCAAAGGGCCGCAGCCCGGTCTGGGGGTGGATGGGGTACTTGATCACCGCTTCGGGGCGGGCCGCGGCCACCTCCTCGATGTCCACCCCGCCTTCCTTGGATAGCATCAGCACCACCCGCTGGCTGGTCCGGTCCAGCACCAGTCCGGCGTAGTACTCCTTGGCGATGTTGACCGCCTTGGCCACCAGCACCTTCTTGGTGATGAAGCCCTTGATGTTGAGGCCCAGAATCTGGCCGGCCTTTTCGCGGGCCTCCTCAGGTGTGCGGGCTAACTTGACCCCACCGGCTTTGCCCCGTCCACCGGTGTGGACCTGGGCCTTGATGACCACCGTGTCGCCGTACTCGGCCGCGATCTGCTTGGCCTCGTCGGCGGTGAAGGCCACCTTGCCGGGGGGTACCGGGATGCCGTAGCGGGCGAGGATCTCCTTGGCTTGGTACTCGTGTAGGTTCACACTAGCCTCCTCTGGCCGTTTTGCCGCCCGCCATTATAAGTGCCCGGCCGAGGGCCATGCTTGGTCTAGCTGTTTTCCGAGACCACCGACTCCCCCGCAGGGGCCGGGTTTTCCGCAGGGGTTTTTCGCTCCACCCGCACCCGCTCGATGCCCCGGGGGTCGGCGGTTTCCACGGTGAAGAGGAAGCCGGCGTACTCGAGCTGCTCCCCCACCTCGGGAATCCGCCCGAACTCATCCATCAAAAAGCCCGATAGGGTGTCGTACTCCCCCTCGGGCAGGGCGATGCCGAGTTTTTCGGAGACGTCCTCCAGGGGAATCGCAGCGTCCATGATGAAGACCCCCGGGCCCAGCTCCTGGATGAGGGCCTCCTCTTCCTCGTCGGATTCGTCGTAAATCTCGCCGATGATTTCCTCGATGATGTCCTCTAGCGTGACCAGCCCAGCGGTGCCCTTGAACTCATCCACCACGATGGCCATGTGGGTCTTGCGCCGGCGCATCTCGCGCAAAAGCTCCCGCGCGCCCATGGTCTCGGGCACGAAGTAGGCCGGGTGGCAGATGCTCTTGACCAGGGTGCTATCCAGGGCAGACTCGCTGAACTCGAGCAGGTCGCGGGCATAGGCAATCCCGATGATGTTGTCCACCGTGCCCTGGTAGACCGGCACCCGGGAGTAGCGGTGCTCGCGCACCATCTGGCGGAATTCGCGCAGGGTGGCCTCGGCGGCAATGGTGACCATCTCCACCCGCGGGACCATGATGGAGCGCACCTGGGTCTCCTCCAGGTCCAGGATCTGGCTGATGATCTCGCCCTCGCTCTCGTCCAGCACCCCTTGCTTGGAGGAGGCCTCCACAATGAGCTTGAGCTCCTCGGCCGAGCCCACCATGGAGTGCGAGGGGGCCTCTTTCAGCCCCAAAAGCCGCAGGAAGAAGTTGCCGCTGCGGCTGAAAAGCCAGACCAGGGGGCTGGTGAGCCGTTGGAAGAGGTTGAGGGGCAGGATGGCCAGGCTGGCCACCTGCTCGGTGCGCTGCAGGGCGACGCCCTTGGGGACGAGCTCCCCGAAGAGCACCGTGACAAAGGTGATGAGGGTGACCGAGAGGGCAAAGCTGAAGCTGGATAGAAGGCTGTTGTTTGCCGCCAGGCTGGCCTCGGTCTCGCCAAACAGCAGGGCGATGCCCGAGACGATGAGGCGGGTTACGTAGGGCTCGCCGAAGGCCCCCAGGATTAGGTTGGTGGCGGTGATGCCGAGCTGGGTGGTGGCGATGTAGGTGTCAAGGCGGCCTATGGCCTGTTTGAGGAGCAGGCCCTGCCAGGAGCCGCTTTCGGCTAGCTGTTCAACCCGGCTGCGCCGGATGGCCACTAAGGAGAACTCGGCGGCCACGAAGAACGCGTTGACGAGGATGAGCAAGGCGATGATGCCAAAACTGCCCGGGATGCTTTCCATAGGGTTCGCGTCCGGCCTATCCAAAACGTTTTCGCCCCGGAGAAGCCCAGGGCCGCGCAAAGGCTACGTTTGGAGGGGAGTCCATACGCTACCAGGGGTAGTCTACCACAGCCCAAGCCGCTCCACAAGCGGCGGTAAAAACAGGATAAGCCCGATCAGAGCGGCAATTCCGCTCACCACCAGCACCCCTGCGGCGGCCGCGTCCTTGGCCGCCTTGGCCAGGGGGTGGTAGTGGGGGGAGACCAGGTCCACCAGAGCCTCCAGGGCGGTGTTCAAGAGCTCCAGACCCAGGACCAGGGCCACCAGGATGAGCACCGGCACCAGCCCCACCCCCAGCCAAAGGGCCAGGCCCAGGGCTAGAAGGGCGATGTAGACCTCCAGGCGGAAGTTGCGCTGGTTCTTCCAGGCATAGCGGAGTCCGGCCCAGGCGTAGCTGAAAGAGGCCCTTAGCCCCCGCAGGGGCAGGGGGTCGGTGCCGGGCTTGGGGGGTGGGGGTAGGGTGGGCATGGCCGCCTTAGCCATTGTAAGGCTCGAGGCCAGAGTGTGTTTCGTTGATTAGATTGTTGACAATTTGGACGACCGTTTGGTAAAGTCGGACCACAAAATCACAGCCAAGGAGGTTGGCGATGGGCAAAATTCATCGTAGGCAGGTGATCAAGGCGGGATTGGGGCTTGCGGCTGCGGCGGCGCAGAGCCGTTTTTCTTTTGGCCTGGCCCAGCAGGACCCCATCCGGATTGGGGTGGTGCTCTCGTACTCGGGCCCCTACGCCCGCCTAGGGCAGGAGATTACCCGGGGCATGGAGCTCTACCTGGATAGGGTGGGCTCCCAGGCGGGGGGGCGGCGCATCCAGCTCATCCGCGAGGACGAGGAGGCCGACCCGGCGGTGGCGGTGCGCAAGGTGCGCAAGCTGGTGGAGCAGGATCGGGTCAACCTGCTAACTGGAATTATTCTGTCTTCCTCGGCCTACGGCATCCGCGACTACGTACACGAGCGCCAGATTCCCCTAATCATCGCCAACGCCGCGGCCAACGGCATCACCCGCGAGCGGCGCAGCCCCTACATCTTCCGCACCTCCATCAGCGCCTGGCAGCAGCACTACCCCATGGGCCCCTGGGTGGCCCGCAACGTAGGGAAAAAGGTCTTTTTGCTGGCGCTGGACTACGCCTTCGGCAAGGAGGCCACCGCGGCCTTCAAAGAAGGCTTTTTGCAGGCCGGGGGCGAGGTGGTGGCCGAGCTTTATACTCCTCTGGGCAGCACCGACTACAGCGCGGTCATCTCCCGCATTGCCGCGGCCCGGCCCGAGGCGGTGCACGCGGTGCTCTCGGGCAGCGATGCGGTCATCTTCCTGCGGCAGTTCATCCAGTTTGGCCTTAACCGCACCGTGCAGCTTGCGGTAAGCGGAGAGGTGACCGACGAGAACGTGCTCGAGGCCATTGGCGATGCCGCTTTGGGGGCCAAGAGCGCCGACCACTGGGTCTACACCCTGAGCAACAGCGCCAACCGGGAGTTCGTCCGGGCCTACCGGCAAAAGTACGGGGGCGTGCCCAACCACTTCGCGGTGCGGGGCTACGACGCCATGCAGTTTATTGTGGATGCCATCAACACCGTGCAGGGCGACGTAACCAACCGTCCGCGCCTTTTGCGGGCCCTGGAGAGCGCCAAAATTATTAGCCCCCGCGGCTTCGTGGAGATGGACCCGGAGACCAACAACGCCACCCAGCACGTCTATGCGCGCGAGGTGGCCCGCATCGACGGGGTGCTCACCAACCGCCTGCTGGCCGACTTGGGCATCATCCGCGACCCCGGCAAGTAGCCATGACCCTGCTTCTTCTGACCCAACTCCTCAACAGCCTGGCCTTTGCCATGCTGCTCTTCTTGCTGGCCCTGGGGCTCTCGCTCATTTTTGGGGTGGCCCGGGTGGTCAACCTTGCCCACGGGGCCTTCTACATGCTGGGGGCCTACTTGGGCCTGGCTTTGGGCAGCAGCCTGAACTTCTGGTTGGCCTTGCTGGTGGTGCCGGTCTTGGTGGGTCTACTGGGGGTGGTGGTGGAGCGCTTTTTGCTGCGGGGGTTGCATGGGCGGGAACTCGAGCAGGTGCTCCTGACCATCGGTTTGGGCTTCGTAGTGGCCGATTTGCTCAGGGCCACCTTTGGCGCGGCCATCCGCTCGGTGCCCCCCCCGGAGGTTCTGGCCGGGCCGCTGTTTTTGGGCTCGTTCATCTACCCCAAGTACCCCCTGTTCGTGCTGGGGGTGGGGGTGCTGCTCTTCGTGCTGGTGCGGCTTTTGCTGGCCCGCACCCCCTTTGGCGTGCAGGTGCGGGCGGTAACCGCCGACCCCGGCATGGCCAGCGCTTTGGGCATCAGGCCCGCCCAGGTGAGCCTACTCACCTTTGGCGTGGGCACCGCCCTGGCCGGGCTGGGGGGTGTGGTGGGCGCCCCCATGATTGCCCTGGCCCCGGGGCTCGATGCCCAGATGACCCTCTTTGCCCTCATTGTGGTGGTGATCGGGGGGCTGGGCCGGGTGGAAGGGGCCTTCTGGGGGGCCATTCTGGTGGGGCTGGTGGATGGCTTTGGCCGGCTTTTTCTGCCCCAGGTGGCGATGTTTTTGATTTTCGCCCTGATGGCCCTGGTGCTGGCCTTGAAGCCCGAGGGGCTGCTGGGTAGGAGGTTGGCATGATGGCGGAGTTAAGCCGCACCCGCCAGTTCGGCGCCAGCCCGCGCCGGCTCGCCTTGCGCCTGGGGTTGTTTGGGTTGTGGTTGTTGCCTTTAGCCCTGGGCGGGTACCCCTTGTACCTGGCCACCGAGGCCGCGTTGCTGGCCTTGGCAGCTGTGGCGCTGAGCCTGCTTTTGGGCCACGGGGGGGTGCCCTCGCTGGGCCAGGCAGCCTTTTTGGGCCTGGGGGCCTACGCGGTGGGCCTGGCCCTCAAGGGGGGGCTTCCTCTGGGGCTGGCTTTGGTACTGGCAATCTTGACAGCGGCGCTGTTTGCCCTTCTTACCGGCCTCCTGGTTTTCCGCACCCACGGGATTTTTGTGCTGATGCTGACCCTGGCCTTTGGCCAGATGATTTACTCGGCGGCCCACAAGTGGACCGCGCTCACCGGCGGCGACGACGGGCTGAGCCTCTCGGGGATTAGCTTCAACCCGGTGCTTTTGCACCTGGGGGTGCTGGCCTTTTTGCTGGTGGTGGTTCTGGGGCTTGGGTACCTGCTGCGTACCCCCTATGGCAAGACCCTCGAGGCCATCCGGCAGAATGAGGAGAAGATTCGTTCCTTGGGGGTACCCACCTTCTACTACAAGCTCTCTTTGTACGTGCTCACCGGGGCCCTCACCGGCCTGGCCGGGGCAGGGCTGGCGCTGCACCGCAGCTTTATCAGCCCCCACGACCTCTTCTGGCTCACCTCGGCCACCCTGATGGTGATGGTGCTCCTAGGGGGCAGCAGGGGGCTTTGGGGGGCGGCGTTTGGTGCGCTGCTTTACACCTACGTGCAGTCCTGGGTGAGTTCCTTTACCGACTTGTGGGGGCTTTTTGTGGGGCTGTTGCTGATCTTCACGGTGCTCTTTGCCCGGGAGGGGCTCTGGCCCCTTCTGGAGCGGCGGCTGGGGGGTGAGCGTGGAGGCGCTTAGGGTCGAGGGCGTGCAGCGGGCCTTTGGGGGCCTGCTGGCGCTGGCAGGGGTGAGCCTGGCGGTGGCCCCGGGGGAGCGGCGGGCGGTGATTGGCCCCAATGGGGCCGGCAAGAGCACCCTCTTCAAGGTGGTGGCGGGGGAGCTCAGGCCCACCCGGGGCAGGGTCTACCTGCGCGGGCGGGAGGTGACCGGGGTGCCCCAAGAACGCGTGGCCCGGCTGGGGCTGGGCCGCACTTTCCAGCGCTCCAACGCCTTTCCCGAGCTTTCGGTCTGGGAGAACGTGGCGTTGGCCCACCAGGCGGCCCTGGGGCGAAGCCAGAGCCTGGCCGCCCCGCTGAGCCGGGGGCCGGAGGTGGAGGAGGCTTTGGCCCAGGTGGGGCTTAGCGAGCGGGCCGAGGCAGGGGCCGGGCAGCTTTCGCACGGGGAAAAACGGCAGCTCGAGATTGCTATGGCCCTGGTGCAGAGGCCCGAAATTCTGCTTTTGGACGAGCCTTTGGCCGGCCTTTCCGGGGCCGAGCGGGAGCGGATTGGCTCGCTTATCCTGGGATTGGACCCCCGCATGACGGTGCTTTTGGTGGAGCACGACCTGGACTACGCGCTCAGGTTTGCCCAGCGGGTTACGGTGCTCCACTACGGCGAGGTGGTGGCCGAGGGGGAACCCGAGGCCATCCGGCAAGACCCCAAGGTGCAGGAGATTTACGTGGGCCAGGGCTGGGGGGTGGGCGAGGAGGCCCCAGCCCCCCCGGGCCCGGAGGTGCTCCGCTGCCAGGGGCTTTCGGCCGGGTATGGGCCCATGCGGGTGCTGGAGGAGGTGGGGCTGCAGGTGGCCCAGGGCGAGGTGGTGGCCCTCCTGGGGCGCAACGGCATGGGCAAGACCACCCTGCTTTCGGCCCTGATGGGCCTTTTGCCCCTGCAAGGGGGCGAGGTCTACTTCCAGGGCCAAAGCCTGGGCCGCCTGCCCGCCCACCAGCGGGCGGCCTTGGGGCTGGCCCTGGTGCCCCAGGGGCGGCGGATGTTCGAGGGGCTTTCCGTAGAAGAGGAGCTGCGCATGGCGGCCTGGGGGCAGAAGGGGCGCTGGAGCCTGGAGCGGGTACTGGAGGTGTTTCCGCGGCTGGCCGAGCGGCGCAAAAGCCCCTCCAAAGCGCTTTCCGGCGGCGAGCAACAGATGGTGGCCATCGCCCGGGCCCTTTTGCGCAACCCCAAGCTGGTGTTGATGGACGAGCCTACCGAGGGGCTCTCGCCCCTCATGGTGCGGCAGGTGGCGGAGGTAATCCGCACCCTGAAGGCGGAGGGGGAGACCGTTTTGCTGGCCGAGCAGAACGTGCAGATGGCGCTGGCGGTGGCCGATCGGGTCTACATTCTGGAGCACGGGGCCATCGTGTGGGAAGGCCGGCCGCAGGAGGCCAGCGGGGCGGTGTTGCACCGTTATTTGGGCGTGTGAGGTGAGGGATGGCCAGGGTAAAAGGTGGGGTTTCTTCCCGGCTTAGCCGGATGCTGGAGGAGCTACAGGCAGGCCTCGAGGACGGCCTGGTGCCGGCCTGGATCTTCAACGACCCCGAGCTGTTTGAGCTGGAAAAAGAGAAGATTTTTAGCCGTTCGTGGGTGTATCTGGCCCACGAATCGGAGATTCCCAACCCCGGGGACTACGTGCTGCGCTATGTGCTCGACAACCCCTACATCCTGGTGCGGGGCGAGGACGGGGTGGTGCGGGCTCTGCTCGATATGTGCCGCCACCGGGGGATGCGGGTCTGCCGCGCCGAGCTGGGCAACGCCAGCCACTTCCGCTGCCCCTTCCACGGCTGGACCTACCGCAACGATGGGCGCCTGATTGGGGTGCCGGCCGAGCGCGAGGCCTTTGGCCCCGATTTTGACAAGGGCCAGTGGGGGCTGGTGCCCATCCCACGGCTGGAGAGCTTCGATGGCATGATCTTCGGCAACCTCGACCCCGAGGCCCCAAGCCTCGAGGAGTGGCTGGGGGATATCCGCTGGTACCTGGAGCTGGTGACCAAGCGCAGCCCCATGGGCCTCGAGGTGCTGGGGCCGCCCCAGCGTTGGGTGGTCAACACCGACTGGAAGCTGGCCCTGGAGACCTTCCTGAGCGACAGCTACCACACCCTCATGACCCACCGCTCGCTCATCGAGCTGGGCATCGCCCCCAAGGACGCCAAGTACGCCATGTACGGCGAGCAGGTGCATATTCCCGGTAAAGGCCACGGCAGCATGGTGGTGGGGGCCCCGCCTGGGGCCAAGCTGCCCCCCTTCTGGGGCTACCCTGAGGAGATGCTCGAGCGGGCCCGCACCTCCTACCCCACCCGCGAGCAGTTCGAGACCGCCCGCGAGACCCGCATCCTGCTGGTTACGCTCTTTCCCAACTTCTCCTTCCACAACCCCATCCGCAAGCCCGACCACAAGTACCAGGGCACCGTGCCCATGCTCACCTTCCGGGTCTGGCACCCCTTGGGGCCGGGCCGCATCGAGATTTTCTCCTGGGCCTTGGTTGAAAAAGACGCCCCGGCCTGGTTCAAGGAAAAAACCCGGCTTTCCTACCTGCGCTTCTTCGGTTCTTCGGGCACCTTTGAACAGGACGACACCGAGATCTGGAGCCACGTGGCCCACAACGCCGCCTCCACCCAGGGCCGCCACCTGCGCTTCAACTACCGCATGGGCCTGAACCTGGCCCCCGACCCCAACTGGCCGGGGCCGGGGGTGGCCTACGGGCTCAACTTCACCGACGCCAACATGCGCAACTTCCACCGCCGCTACCTGGAGATGCTCCTTGCATGAGGTGAACCATGGAGAGAACCCAGGCCCTACTCAACTGCCTGTACCAGGAGGCCGAGCTCTTGGACGAGGGGCGCTACCGGGAGTGGCTTGGCCTGCTGGCCGAGGATGTGCGCTACCAGGTGCCGGTGCGGGTCACCAAGGAGCGGGGCCCGGAGGGAGGGGTGAGCGGGGTGATGGAGGGGATGTGCCACCTGGACGAGGACTACACATCCCTCGAGATGCGCGTGGCCCGGCTCGAGACCGGCTTTGCCTGGGCCGAAGACCCCCCCTCCCGCCTGCGCCACTTCGTCACCAACGTGCGCATCGGCGAGCCCAAGCCCACCCCTTTGGGTGAGGAGGCCGAGGTGCGCTCCAACCTGCTCATCTTCAGAAGCCGCTGGGACAGGCCCGACTACACCCTGCTGGCCGCCGAGCGCCGCGACGTGTGGCGGCAGGTGGATGGGGGCTGGCGGCTGGCCCGCCGCACGGTGATTCTGGACAGCGCCACCCTGCCCACCCACAACCTCTCGTTCTTCTTCTAGGGGAGGCTTTGTGTTGACCCTGACCAACGAGTTTACCACCGTCTTGGTGGAAAAAATCCAGACCCGCAACGGCGAACGCCTGCGCATCAGCGCCCCGCGCATGGGCTACAGCGTGGAGCTCGACCCCCTGGAGCTGGAGGCTTTGACCTGGCAGCCGGTGGAGACCTTTTCCCGCCTGCTTTCCACCCCCTTTGGCCCGGACGAGGAAGGGGTGGAGGCCCGGCCCCTTTCCGACCTGATTCTCTTTGGGGGGGAGCATGACTAGGGTGCAGGTGGGCATCGTGGGGGCCGGCCCGGCGGGGCTTCTGCTGGCCTACCTTTTGCGCCGGGCGGGGGTGGCGGCGGTGGTGCTCGAGGCCAGAAGCCGCGCGTACCTGGAGCAAAGCCCCCACCGCATCCGCGCCGGGGTGCTGGAGTGGGGTAGCAAAGAGATTCTGCGCCAGGCGGGGCTCGGTGAGCGGATGCTGGCCCAAGGCCTGGAGCACCGAGGGGTCTATCTGGCCTTCGATGGGGCCCTGCACCGCCTGGATTTTCCCACCCTTACCGAGGGCAGGAGCATCTGGGTCTACGGCCAGCAGTTCGTGGTGCAGGACATGATCCGCAAGCACCTGGAAGAGGGGGGGGAGATCCGCTTCGAGCACGAGGTGGTGGGCCTGGAAGCCGACGCGGAGGGGCTTGCCCTGGTCTACCGAAGCGCGGAGGGCGCCACCGGGCGGCTCATCTGTGATTTTGCGGTGGGGGCCGATGGCTCGCACAGCGGGCTGCGAAGCCAGATTCCGGGGGTGCGGGTGCACCAGAAGCACTACCCCTACGCCTGGCTGGGCATCCTGGCCGAGGCCCCGCCGGCAGCGGAGGAGCTCATCTACGCCAGCCACCCCCGGGGCTTTGCCCTGTTTAGCATGCGCTCGCCCACCCGCTCGAGGAACTACCTGCAGGTGGGGGTGGAAGAGCGACTGGAGGACTGGCCCGAGGAGCGCATCTGGGCGGAGCTGAACCTGCGGCTGGGGGGGGTGGCCCGGGTGGAGCCGGGGCCCCTTTTGGAGAAGAGCCTGACCCCTTTGCGCTCGCTGGTGGTGGAGCCCATGCAGCACGGGCGCTTTTTCCTGGCGGGCGACGCGGCCCACGTGGTGCCCCCTACCGGGGCCAAGGGCATGAACCTGGCCCTATGCGACGCGGTGCTTTTGTGCCGGGCCCTGCTGGCCTACTACCGGCGGGGTGAGGAGGGCCCGCTGCTGCGCTACACCCAGGACGCCCTGCGCCACGTGTGGCAGGCCGAGCTGTTCTCCTACTTCATGACCACCCTACTCCACACCCCCGACGACCCCTTTGAGAACGGCCTGCGTCTGGCCCAGCTTCGCCACCTGGCCGAAAGTCCTCACCTGCAACGTTTTTTGGCCGAGAACTACGTGGGCCTTTACACCAGCGGGCGCTACGCGTTTTGGGAAGAAGGGGTGCCGGCCTAACCCCAGGGGGTGGCCCCTGGGCGTTTGCCGCACGGATTGTTGACAATGTGGTTGACCAATGACTAGCATGCTGGATAGGAGGTTGGTATGTCCGAGGAAGTCCATCCGGGGGTCTGGCCCTACTGCGACCTGGCCCACCTGGCCCACGTGGAGCTCCTGACCCCCAGGCTCGAGCAGAGCCTGCACTTCTTCACCGAGGTGATGGGGCTGATGGTGAGCGAGGCCACCGCCGATTCGGTCTACCTGCGCGGTTGGGACGATTACGAGCACCACACCCTCAAGCTCACCGCCGCCCCCAGGCCTGGCCTGGGCCACTTTGCCTTCCGGGTGCGCAGCCCCGAGGCCCTGGCCAGGCGGGTGCGAAGGCTGGAGCAAAGCGGGCTGGGGAGGGGCTGGGTGGAGGATGAGTGCGGCCACGGCCCGGCCTACCGCTTCACCACCCCGGACGGGCACCTTTTGGAGCTTTACTACGAGACCACCTGGTACACCCCCACCGAGGCCACCCGGCCTGCTCTCAAGAACCAGGCCGCCCGCTTCCCCGGCAAGGGGGCCAATTTGCGCCGGCTCGACCACATCAACCTGCTGGCCTCGGATGTGCGGGCCATGCGGGTTTTTATGGAGGGCTACCTGGGTATGAAGGTGACCGAGCAGATTATCTTCAGCGGGGGCGACGAGCAGGGGGTCTGGCTCACCAGCAACAACAAGACCTACGATGTGGCCATCACCAAGGACCACCTGGGGGCCAAGGGCCGCTTTCACCATTGCACCTACGCGGTGGATAGCCGCGAGGAGGTGCTGCGGGCAGCCGATATCTGCCTGGAGCACGGGGTCAAGATTGAGACCGGGCCCCACAAGCACGCCATCCAGCAGACCTTTTTCCTCTACGTCTACGAGCCTGGGGGCAACCGCTTCGAGGTGGCCTGCCCCGGGGCCCGGCTTCTTCTGGCCCCGGACTGGAAGCCCATCGTGTGGAACGAGGAGGAGCGCAAAAAGGGCCAGGCCTGGGGGCTACAGACGGTGCCCACCTTCCACACCTACGGCACCCCACCCGTAGAGGCCCAGGAGGTCTGAGATGGCGGTGACGGAGCGGCCCACCGAGACCCAGAGTGCCTATCATCTGGTGCGCCGGGCTATTCTGGCCGGGGAGCTTTTACCGGGGCAGCGCCTGGTAGAAAAAGAACTCTCGGAGCGCTTCAAGGTGGGGCGCGCCGCCATTCGCACCGCTCTGGCCCGTTTGGAGCAGGAAGGCCTGGTAGAAAGCGAGCCCTTCCGGGGGGCCTGGGTGCGCACCATTGGCGAGGCGGAGGCGGTGGAGATTCTGGAAGCCCGCGCGGCGCTGGAAGCCCTGGCGGCTTCCCACGCCGCTTGCAAGGCCACCGCCGAGCAGATCGAGGCCCTTTGGGCCATCCACCGCCAGATGGAGGAGCGGCACCGCCAGGGCGACCTGTTGGGCATGTCCGAGCTCAACAGCCTGCTGCACCGCACCATTGTGGAAATCTCCGGCCACCAGACCGCCGCCCGGCTCATCGAGAGCCTCAGAGCCCAGGGGGTGCGGCACCAGTTCCACACCATTTTGGTGCCGGGCCGTCCCCAGCAGTCGTTGCAAGAGCACCGCCGCATCATCGAGGCGGTGGCGGCCCACCAACCCAAGGAGGCTGCCGAGGCGATGAAGCTTCACCTCGAGGGCGTCATCGCAGCCCTCAGGCGTATTGGGAGGAGTACCCTATGAACCCCAGCGAACGCGCCATGGAACTGGTACGTGGCGCCTATGACCTGCACGTGCACATCGAGCCCGATGTGATTCCCCGCCGCACCCATGACCTCGAGCTGGCCCAGCGCTTCCGTGAGCGGGGTCTGGCTGGCTTCGTGCTCAAGTCCCACTATGTCCCCACCGCCGAGCGGGCCGCTCTGGCCCGGCGGGCGGTGCCCGGGGTGGAGGTGTTAGGCAGCCTAACCCTGAACCACGGGGTGGGGGGGCTCAACCCGGTGGCGGTGGAGATTGCCGCCCGCGAGGGGGCCCGCATCGTCTGGCTGCCCACCGTGGACGCGGCCAACGAGGCCCGCGAGGCCCAGGCCTTGCCGCCGGAGAAAAAACCCCTATGGGCCAAGCTGCAAGCGGAGTTCCGGCAGGCTGGGCTGCCCCTCGAGCCCATCGAGGTACTGGACGCCAACGGCCGGGTGCTGCCCGCGCTGCGCCAGGTTTTGAGGGTTATTGCCCGGCACAACTTGGTGTTAGCCACCGGGCACCTGGGCCGCCACGAGATTGGAAGGGTGGTGGAGGCGGCCTTGGAGGAGGGGGTGCGTCACATCGTCATCACCCACCCCGACTACCCCACCCAGGCCCTACCCCTGGCCGAGCAGCGCTGGCTGGCCGAGCAGGGGGCCTACCTCGAGCGCTGCTTGGTGCCGGTTTGGAGCGGCAAAGTGGCCTGGGAGCGGGTCTTCGAGGCAATCCGGGCCACCGGCCCCGAGCAAAACCTGCTCTCCACCGACCTGGGCCAGCCCAAGAACCCCCCGGTGGAGGACGGGCTGGCCCTGTTTGTCGATAAGCTCCTGGAGGCCGGCTTCGGCGAAGACGAGGTGCGCCGGATGGCGGTGACCAACACCGTAAAACTGGCCCAAGGAGGGCGGGCATGAAGCGGATGCTGGTCTTCAGCGCCCACGCCGCCGACTTTGTCTGGAGGGCGGGCGGGGCCATCGCCAGCGTGTGCGCCCAGGGAGGGCAGGCCCGGGTGGTGGCCCTGAGCTACGGCGAACGCGGGGAGTCGGGGGAGCTTTGGAAGGAGCCCGGCCAGACCGTGGAACGGGTCAAGGCCATCCGCCACGCCGAGGCCACCCAGGCCGCCGAAGCCCTAGGGGCCAGCTTCGAGTGCCTGGATCTGGGCGACTACCCCTTGCGGGTGGACGATAAGGCTCTGGAGCGCATGGTGGAGATTATCGTGGAGACCGCACCGGACCTGCTCCTCACCCACGCCGAGAAAGACCCCTTCAACCCCGACCACCCGCTGACCTACCAGGCGGTGGAGAAGGCCCGCCAGCTCGCTACCGGGGCGGGGGTGGCCAGCGCCTTTCGCACTGTGCGGCCCCCGGAGTTTTTGCTCTTTGAGCCCCACCAGCCCGAGCTGTGCGGCTTTGTGCCCACGGTTTTTTTGGACATCACCCCGGTGTGGGAGAAGAAGCTAAAAGCCATGGAGGCCTTCGCCTCGCAGGTTTACCTGCGCCAGTACTACAGCGAGCGGGCCGCCCACCGGGCCAACCACGCCCGCCGCATTGCCGGCTACAAGGACATCGAGCGGGCCGAGGCCTTCCAGCGCATGCTGCCCCAGGTGGTGAGGAGCCTATGAGCCTGAGTCCGGAGGAACTGCAAACCCTGGCCCGGCTGGGGGTGGCCACGGTCTACGAGGCCTCGGGCCGGGAGGGGCTGGTTGACCTGCCCCTTTTGCAAATTGTGCCCGGCAGCCGGGTGGCGGGGCCGGCCCTGACGGTGCTGTGCGCCCAGAACGACAACCTGATGGTGCACGCGGCCATGGCCGCGGTGCGGCCTGGGGAGGTGCTGGTCTTTGCCATGCCCGAGCCCGCGCCGGTGGCGCTGGTGGGCGAGCTTCTTGCTACCCAGGCCAAGGTTCAGGGGGCGGCTGGGATGCTGGTGGACGCCGCGGTGCGCGACGCCGAGGAGCTTGCCCAGATGGGCCTGCCAATCTGGGCGCGCTACGTGCGGGCCCGGGGGGCCGAGCGCAAGGCGCTGGGGCAGATTGGGGGGGGCCTGCAGGTGGGCGGGGTGCTGATTCGCACCGGCGATATTGTGGTGATGGATGCCGATGGGGCGGTGGTGGTGGCGGCCGAGCGGGCCCGGGAAGTGCTCGAGGCGGCCCAGGCCCGCGCCGCGCGCGAGGAGGGGTTGCGCGGGCGCTTTCAGGCCGGGGAACTCTCAATTGACCTCTATGGCCTGCGCGGGCAGGTGGCAGAGGTGCTGGCTCGAGGGGGGCGGTGATGCTGCGTGTGGCGGTGCTGGGTCTGGGGGAGGCCGGCAGCACCATAGCCCACGACCTGGTGCGGGCGGGGGTAGAGGTGGTGGGCTACGACCCCATCCCCGAGAAGACCGTGCCGGGCATCCGGCGGGCTTCCAGCGAGGCCGAGGCCGCCTGTGGGGCCGAGGTAATCCTTAGCGTGAACTGGGCCCGGGTGGCCCTCGAGGTGGCCCACCGGGTGGCCCCGGTGCTTACGCCAGGGCAGGTCTTCGCCGACCTCAACACCGCCGCCCCGGCGCTCAAGCGGGCCCTACAGGGGGTCATAGCCCCCACCGGAGCCCTTCTGGCCGACATTGCCCTGATGAGCCCGGTGCCGGGCAAGGGCCTCAAGACCCCCTCCCTGGCCTCGGGGCCGGGGGCCCTGGCCTACGCCGGGCGGATGGGGCCTTTGGGCGCGGTGGTGGAGGTAGTGGGGGAGGAGCCGGGGGCTGCGGCCACCCGCAAGCTCTTGCGCAGCATCTTCTTCAAGGGGCTTGCGGCAGCGGTGGGCGAAGCCCTGGAGGCTGCGCAAAGGCTTGGGCTCGAGGCCGAGATCCGGGCCAACATTGCCCAGAGCCTGGAGGAGGCCAACGCGGCCCTCATTGACCGCCTGGTAGAGGGCAGCCTGCGCCACGCCAAAAGGCGGCAGGAGGAGATGCTGGCGGCGGCTGCGCTGCTGGAGGAGGTGGGGCTGGAGCCGGTGATGGCCCGGGCTACGGCCCGCTGGCTGGAGCGCTGGCGTTGAGCCGATCCCCCGTATACTTGGGGGCGTGCTGGCTTTCTACCACGCGGCCCGTGTCCGGGGCCTGCGGCCTGCCCTTTTGGAGTCCTTGGGGCCCAGGGCTCCTTTTGCCCGGCTTTCCCTGCTGGGGCTCCGCCCCCAGCACCGCCTCGAGGTCTGGGAGGGCCGGCTTTACCTGGACGGGCGGCGGGTGGGAGAGGCCCTGGACCTCTTCGCCTACCTGGAAAGGGGACTGGGCAGGGGGTTTTTCCCCGCCTGGATGGGGTTTTTCGCCTACGAGTTCGCCCGCCACTTCGGCCTTGACACCCACCCGCCCCTTCCCGGCCTGCCCGAGGCCGCCTTCTTCTACTACCCCGAGGGGTTTGCCCTCCTGGAGGGGCGGCTTGTGGAGCGCCCCTCCCTTTCCCTGAGGCCCCTTCCCTACCTGCCTCCGGCCCTTCCCCGCTACCCTTTGGCCTCCGACTTTCCCCAGGAGGCCTTTTTGGCGGGGGTGCGGGAGGTGCAGGAGCGCATCCGGGCCGGGGTGGTTTACCAGGTGAACCTTTCCCACCGCTTCCGCCTCCAGGGAGGGGTGGACCCCCTCCTCCTCTATGCCCGGCTCCGGGCCCTCAACCCCTCCCCCTTCATGGGCCTTCTGGAGGGGGAGGGCTGGGCGGTGGTCTCGGGGAGCCCGGAAAGGCTTTTCCAGAAGGTGGGGGCCCGCCTCAGGGCCCGGCCCATCGCCGGCACCCGGCCCCGGGGCCGCACCGAGGCCGAGGACCTGGCCCTGGAGGAGGAGCTTCTGGCCTCCCCCAAAGAGCGGGCGGAGCACGCCATGCTGGTGGACCTGGTGCGCAACGACCTGGCCCGGGTGGCCCTGCCGGGCACGGTGCGGGTGCGGGAGCTCTTCACCGTGGAGCGCTACGCCCACGTGATGCACCTGGTCTCCGAGGTGGAGGGGTACACCCGGGCCGGCCTGGGGCAGGTCTTCCAAAGCCTCTTCCCCGGGGGCACCATCACCGGGGCCCCCAAGGGCACGGTGATGGAGGCCATCCGCCACCTGGAGCCCGTGCCCCGGGGGGCCTACACGGGGAGCCTGGGGTACGTTTCGGGAAGGGGGGCGGACTTCAACATCCTCATCCGCTCCTTCCAGCGGGTGGGGGAGGAGGTCCTCTTCTCCGCGGGGGCGGGCATCGTCATCAACTCCCAGCCGGAGGCAGAGTACCAGGAGACCCTCCACAAGGCAGAAAGCCTCCTCCTGGCCCTGGAGCGGGGCCGGCCCGGGCAAAAACCCCTTCCTCCCAAACCCACCGCCGCCTGGAGCCCGCCCCCACCCCCCAGGCGACCCTCGGCCCGGGTCCTCTTCCTGGAAAACCGCGACTCCTTCAGCCACAACCTGGTGGACTACCTGCGGGCCCTGGGGGCGGAGGTAGCGGTGGTGGACCAGGAGGAGGCCCCCGCCTTCCGGGGCTTCACCCACCTGGTGGTGGGCCCCGGCCCCAAGGACCCCTTCACCGCGGGCCGGGTGCTGGAGTGGACCCGGGCCGCCCTCCGGGCGGGGATGCCCTTCCTGGGGGTCTGCATGGGCCACCAGGCCCTGGGGGTGGCCCTGGGGGCGGAGCTCTACCGGGAAAGCCCCGTCCACGGGGAGGCCCACCCCATCCTCCACGCGGGGGAGGGGCTTTTCGCCGGCCTGCCCAACCCCCTGCCCTTTGCCCGCTACCACTCCCTGGCCCTGCGCCGCCTGCCCCCCTCCTTAAGGCTTCTGGCCTGGACGGCGGACGGGGTGCCCATGGCCCTTTGGGACGGGCGGGTGGCCTACGGGGTGCAGTTCCACCCCGAAAGCATCCTCTCCCCCTGGGGGATGGAGCTTCTGGCCAGGTTTTTGGAGGTGGGGCCGTGAAGCGGGTACTGCTCAGGGGAAAGCCCTTTGCCGAGCCCCTTCCCGAGGGCTTCCTCTACCACGGCCAAAGCGTCTTCACCACCCTAAGGGCCGAAGGGGGAAGGCCCCTTTGGCCCGAGGAGCACCTCTTCCGCCTGCGCCGCCATGCGGAGGCCCTGGGGCTTCCCTACCCGGGGGACGAGGCCTTTTGGGAGGACCTGAAGGCCCTCCTGGCCGGCTTCCCCGAGGCGCCCTGCCTGCGCCTGCGCCTCACTGTGGGGGAGGGGGTGTGGCTCTCCGAGGCCCGCCCCTATGCCCCCCCGCCCCAGGCCTTCTACCGGGAGGGGGTCCGGGTGGCCCTCACCCCCTACCGGGTCCACCCCGACCTGGCCCGGTACAAGACGGGGAACTACCTGCCCTACCACCTGGCCCTGCGGGCCGCCCAGGAGCAAGGGGCCTTTGAGGGGCTTCTGCTGGACGCCCAGGGCCACGTGGTGGACGGAAGCCGCACCAGCCCCCTCCTCTACCGGGAGGGGGTTTTGTACCTCCTGGAGGGAGGCCTCGAGGGCATCACCCGGGAGAAGGTGGCGGAGGCGGCCCGGGAGCTGGGCCTCAAGGTGGAGCGGGCCTTTCTCCGCCCCGAAGCCCTATCGGGCACCCTCCTCCTGGCGGGGAGCGGGGTAGGGCTTGTGCCGGTAGGCTCTCCTCCAGAGGAAATCCAGCCCCTCTTGGAGCGCTTTCGCCCCGGGCCATGCCTTGACGCGCGGAGGCCTCCTGCCTAAGATTGAGTGTGCTGGGGGTGTTCCCCACGGTCGGCGCAGGGTGGAGCAGTCTGGTAGCTCGTCGGGCTCATAACCCGAAGGTCACAGGTTCAAATCCTGTCCCTGCAACCAGCAGGCGCCGCATGCGGCGCCCCTGGCTATGTAGCTCAGTTGGTTAGAGCACACGACTCATAATCGTGGTGTCGGCGGTTCGAATCCGCCCATAGCCACCAGAAAACCCCGGGGAAGCCCCGGGGCTATCTTTTAGGAAGGCCGGGTCATCTCCAGCGGCACCACCCAGCGGTCGAACTCCTCCTCGGTGAGGTAGCCCAGCGCCAGGGCGGCTTCTTTTAGGCTCAGGCCCTCCTTGTGGGCTTTTTTAGCTATTTCGGCGGCCTTGTCGTAGCCGATGTGGCGGTTGAGGGCGGTGACCAGCATCAGGTTTTTCTCCAGGTTTTCCCGGATGCGGGGGAGGTTGGGCTCGATGCCCACCGCGCAGTGGTCGTTGAAGGAGAGGCAAGCATCGCCCAGAAGCTGGATGCTGGTGAGCACGTTGTAGACCATCACCGGTTTGTAGACGTTGAGCTGGAAGTTGCCCTGGCTTCCGGCAAAGGCGACGGCTGCGTCGTTGCCGAAGACCTGCACAGCCACCATGGTCAGGGCCTCGGCCTGGGTGGGGTTGACCTTGCCGGGCATGATGGAGCTCCCGGGCTCGTTTTCGGGGATCAGAATCTCCCCGATGCCGTTGCGGGGGCCGGAGGCCAGCCAGCGCACGTCGTTGGCCATCTTGAAAAGAGCCCCCGCCAGGGTGCGCAAGGCGGCGCTGGTGCTCACCAGGGCGTCGTGGGCGGCCAGGGCGGCGAACTTGTTGGGGGCTGAGACAAAGGGGAAGCCGGTTTCCCGGGCGATGTAGGCCGCGCAGCGCTCGCCGAACTGGGGGTGGGCGTTGAGGCCGGTGCCCACCGCGGTGCCCCCGATGGCCAGCTCATAAAGACCCTTCTCGGCGTGGCGGACCTGCTCCAGGCCGAAGTCGATCTGGGCTACCCAGCTCCCGATCTCCTGCCCCAGGGTGATGGGGGTGGCGTCCTGCAGGTGGGTGCGGCCCACCTTGACGATGTCCTTGAAGGCCTCGGCCTTGGCGGCTAGGGTGTCGCGCAGCTTCTTTACACTGGGGTATAGGTGGCGGTGCAGCTCCTCCACCACCGCGATGTGCATGGCGGTGGGAAAGGTGTCGTTGGAGGACTGGCCGCGGTTCACGTCGTCGTTGGGGTGGATGGGCTTCTTAGAGCCCAGCACGCCCCCGGCCAGCTCGATGGCGCGGTTGGCAATTACCTCGTTGGCGTTCATGTTGGTCTGGGTGCCCGAGCCGGTTTGGAAGACCACCAGGGGGAAGTGGTCGTCGAGTTTGCCGGCGATAACCTCTTCGGCCGCCTGTACGATGAGCTCTGCCTTTTCGCGGGGTAGCTCGCCCAGCTCGGCGTTGGCCAGGGCCGCGCTTTTCTTGAGTATGCCCATGGCCCGGATGATGGAGCGGGGCATTCGGAAGCGCTCGACGCCGATGGGAAAGTTCTGGATGGAACGCTGGGTCTGGGCACCCCAGTAGCGGCTCGCTTCGACCTCGATGGGCCCCATGGTATCGGTTTCGATGCGGGTTGCCATAGCGGCTCTATTCTACGGGGTGTGGGGCAACACTGCCCGAGCTTCTGTTGGGTATGCTTGAGAACATGTGGGACCTGCTCATCGTGGGGGCCGGGCCGGTGGGGCTCTCTGCCGCCATTGAGGCCAAGCGGGCGGGGCTAGAGGCGGTGGTGTTGGAGCGGGGCACCCTGGTGAACACCATCTACCGCTGGCCCCGCGAGACGGTTTTTTTCAGCGAGGCCAGGAACCTCGAGATCGGCGGGCACCCCTTTCCCTCCCTGGGGGCTAAACCTACCCGGCGGGAGGCCTTGCAGTACTACCGGCGGGTGGCGGAGAACGAAGGGCTGGAGGTGCGCACCTACACCGAGGCCACGGCTATCCAGCCCACGGCCTCGGGCTTTGAGGTGAGATACCGCGACCGGGAGGGGGAAGGGGTGGAGAAGGCCCGCTTTGTGCTGGTGGCCACCGGCTACTACGACAACCCCAACCGGCTGGGGGTGCCGGGGGAGGAGCTGCCCCACGTGCGCTATGGGCTGGAGGAGGTTTTGCCCTACTGGAAGCAGCAGGTGGTGGTGGTGGGCGGTTCCAACAGCGCGGTGGAGGCGGCCCTCGAGCTCTACCGAGGGGGGGCCAGGGTTGCGGTGGTGCACCACGAGGCGGAGATACGCCCTCGGGTCAAGTACTGGCTCAAGCCCGACTTCGAGAACCGGGTGCGGGAGGGGGCCATCCAGCTTTGGCTGAACGCCCGGGTGCGGGAAATCCTGAAGCGGGCGGTGCGGATTGAGGTGAAGGGGGAAGAGCGGCTGCTTCCGGCCGACTTCGTCCTCATTCACATCGGCTACCGGGCGGTGGACGACCTGCTCCGGGCGGCCAAGGTGGCCTACGCGGGGGACGCTCCTGTGCTTTCGGCCCACTTCGAGACCAGCCTGCCGGGCCTTTTTGTGGCGGGCAGCGCGGGGTACGGCACGGACACCCGCACGGTTTTCATCGAGAACGGCCGGGAGCACGCCCGCCTGGCGGTGCAGGAGATGGCCCGCCGCCTTGCGCGGGTGGGGGGGGTATAGGGTCCTGGCGGAGGGGGAGGGATTCGAACCCTCGATAGGGGGAAGCCCCTATACCGGTTTTCGAGACCGGCCCGTTCAACCACTCCGGCACCCCTCCAGGGCCGAATCCAGACTTTAGCACAACCCGCGGCATCTGTCACGGGGTGCGCCTTTGGGTGAAGAAGCCTCGGAGAAGCTGGGCTGCCTCGCGCTCGAGCCAGCCCCCTTCCCAGGCAAAGGGGGGCTTCAGCCGGTGCACGCTCACCGCCCCGGCCTTGAGGTTCTCCACCGCATAGACCACCCGCCCCACCTGGGCCTCGGCCAGGGCCCCAAAGCACATCGGGCAGGGCTCCAGGCTCACATAGACCGTGGCCCCGGGCAGCACCTTCTCTCCCTGCTTCAGCAGAGCCTGGTGCAGGGCCAGAAGCTCGGCGTGGGCCGTGGCGCTGCGCAGATGCTCCACCTGGTTGTGGGCCTGGGCCAGGACCCGATCGTCTAGAACCACCACCGCCCCGATGGGCACCTCGCCCTTCTGCTCTGCCCGGCGGGCCTCCTCCAGCGCTAGGCGCATGTACCGCAGGTCTTCCGGCTCGGGCCAGAGCTTCCAGACCTCCTGCACCTCGCTGCCCACCGCGCGCACCGGCCAAAGCTGCTTGAGCTCGAGGGGCACCCCATGCTCGCCCAAGAAGTCCACCAGCCGCATCCGGCGCTTGGGTAAGAAGACGTAGTCGCCCGGCTGGGGCAGCCTGGCCCCTCGCCAGGGGGGGAAAAGTCCTGGCAGGGCCGGAATGAGGAAGAGGGTGCCGTCGCGCCGCCGCACCTGCCAGCCTTCGGGCAGGGTGAAGGCCTCGCCGTGCAGGGCCCGCTCGAGCTGGGCAATCCAGGCCGCTTCGGGGCGGATTTGGATGGCCTCCAGCACCTGCCGCAACGCCCGCCGCCGCAGCCCTGCTGGGGCCTGGAGCAGGGGGGCCACCCGGTAGGCCGGACAGGGCCAGCGCTTGTCCTGAATCAGGATGCCTTGGGCCAGGGGGTCCAGGGCCTCGTCCTCCACCTGGGAGATGCCGGCGAAGCGGGCGAGCGCGGCTTTGGCCTGGGGAAAGCGCGCTTGTAGGCGGGGGAGAATCTCCTGGCGCAGAAAATTGCGGTCAAAGGATACATCGGCGTTGCTGATGTCCTCGAGCCAAGCCTGGCCCTTGTGGTTCAGGTACTCCCGGAGCGTGCTGCGGCTCACCTCCAGCAAGGGTCGCACCACCTTGCCCCGCTTGGCCCGCATTCCAAGCCCCCGACCGGTGCCCTGCAAAAGCTGTAGGAGCACGGTCTCGGCCTGGTCGTCCTGGGTGTGGGCCACGAGGACCGCCTGGGCGCCGTACTTTTTGGCCACCTTGGCCAGGAAGCTGTAGCGCAGCTCGCGGGCGGTGGCCTCGAGGTTCTCCCCCCGCTCGGCGGCAATCCGGGCTACCTCGAGGCGCTCGCTCTCGAAAGGGTAGCCCAGCCGCTCGGCCAGCGCCCTGACCCACAGGGCATCCTGCGACGAGTCCGGGCGCAGCGCATGGTCCAGATGGGCCACCACCACCTGGCGGGGGGTGGTGGTGAGCAGGAGCAAGAGCGCCACCGAGTCCCCTCCGCCCGAGACCCCCGCCACCAATACTCCTTCAGGCACCATGCGGGTCAGGTGGTTGGCGAACCAGGCCTCGAGCTGACCGATTTCGCTTGCATCCACGCCTACTATCCTAGTGGGGATGGCCTCGCTGCGCTTCGATTTTGACGCCTACCCCTACCTAACCGCTGACCTGCCGGGCATAGAAGGCAGCATCCGGGTACGGCCGGCCGACTTCCAGGTCTTCGAGGTGCCTGCCTACGCCCCTGCCGGCGAGGGGGAGCACCTGTTTTTGCGCGTGGAGAAAGAGGGGCTGACCACCCGCAGGGTGGTGGAACTCATCGCCCAGCGGCTTGGGGTGGAGGAGGGCCAAATTGGGGTAGCGGGCCTTAAGGACAAGCACGCGCTCGCCCAGCAGTACCTCAGCCTGCCGGCTCGCTTTGAGCCCCGCCTAAAGCTCCTGGAGGACCTTCCCGGGGTGCGTATCCTGGGCTGGGCCCGGCACCCCCATAAGCTTCGGCTGGGCCACCTGGCAGGCAACCGTTTTCGCATCCTCATCCGGGGGGCGCGTGAGCCGGGTAGGGTGGAGGCTGTTCTCAGGCAGCTTGCCGAGCGGGGGGTGCCCAACTACTACGGGCCCCAGCGCTTTGGCCTGGGCGGTCAGAACCCGGAAAAGGGCTACGCCCTGGTCACCGGGCAGAAGCTGCACCTCTCCCCCTGGCTCAGGAAGTTCCTGGTCTCGAGCCTGCAGAGCCTGCTCTTCAACGACTGGCTGGCCCTCAGGTTGAGGCTGGGGCTTTTTGACCGGGTGGTTGAGGGGGATGTGGCCAAGAAACACGATACTGGTGGGGAGTTTTGGGTAGAGGAGCCCGAGCGGGAGAGCCAGCGGGCCCTGCGCTTCGAGATCAGCGCCACCGGACCGCTTTACGGCCGGAAGTACCGCGAGGCCCGGGGAGAGGCCCGCGCGCTGGAGGACCAGGTGCTCAGGCGCTACGGCCTGGAACGGGCCCACTTCGTAGCCCGCCGGGGCGATCGTCGGCCGATACGGGTACCCCTGGCGGACTGGGCGGTGGAGGCGGGGCCGGAAGGGGTCTGGGTCTCCTTCTTTCTGCCCCGGGGGGCCTATGCCACCGCTGTGCTGCGCGAGGTGATGAAGCGCAACCCGGAGCTGGAAGAGGGCTGGGCGGAGGTGTGAAGCCTCTCGTTTCGGCTGCATAATCCATCACAGGGGGGGTAACGCCTTCGTGCTAGACTGGGCCTGTTATGGTCGAGCCGGCCATCGCGCTTTTTGGGGGCACCTACGAGAAAGCTGCGCGCATCCTCGACGAGCTTCTGCGCGAGAGCGGGGCCCGCTACACCCTCCTGCTGGACCGCAAGGGGTTCGTGCTGGCCCACAAGGAGGCCCTCTGGGCCCCCAAACCCCCTGCTTTGGACTCTCTGGCTACCCTGATTGCCGGCAACGCCGCAGCCACCCAGGCCCTGGCCAAGATGTTGGGAGAACCTCGTTTCAACGAGCTGTTGCACCAGGGGGCCACATATGGCCTCTTTGTTGAGGAGGTGGGGGAGCTGGCCCTGCTGGTGGTGATTTTTGACAAGTCGGTGCCGGTGGGGCGGGTTAAGCTGTACGGTAAGCGCGCGGCCCAGGCCTTGGAGGAGATTACCCAGGCCGCGGTGGTGAGCCCGGGTGCGCTGGGCATCGATCGGGAGTACCGGGAAGGGGCCAGCGCCCTTCTGGACGAACTCTTTGGAAACTAGATATGAGCACGATTAACTTCGCTGCCCGGGAAATCAACTTCAAAATCGTCTATTACGGTCCTGGCATGTCGGGCAAGACCACCAACCTCAAGTGGGTCTTCCAGCAGATCCCGCAAAACCGCAAGGGCGAGATGGTCTCCCTGGCCACCGAGGACGAGCGCACGCTGTTTTTTGACTTTTTGCCGGTCGACTTAGGCGAGGTCAAGGGGTTCAAGACCCGCTTTCACCTCTACACAGTGCCCGGCCAGGTTTTCTACAACGCCAGCCGCAAGCTAATCCTGCGGGGGGTGGACGGGATTGTCTTCGTGGCCGACTCGGCCTCCAACCGCCTCCGGGCCAACGCCGAGTCCATGCGCAACCTGCGGGAGAACCTGGCCGAGTACGGCATCAAGCTGGAAGATATTCCCATTGTGCTCCAGGCCAACAAGCGCGATGCACCGGACGCGTTGCCGGTGGAGATGATCCAGGCGGTCATCGACCCCGAGAAGCGCTTCCCCATCTTTGAGGCTGTCGCCACCACCGGGATGGGAGTGTTTGAGACCCTAAAGGCGGTGAGCCGGGAGGTGCTCTCGCGGGTGGCCTCGAGCTAACCTCGCCTTAACTGCCCCCGCAGGCCGGGTTATGCATCGCTTGTGGGCGGCCTGATAAGCTGGGGGGGCATGAAAACCACGCCGCTTCACCAAGCCCACCTGGCCCTGGGGGCCCGTATGGTGCCCTTTGCCGGCTACGAGATGCCCCTGCAGTACAGCTCCATCACCGCCGAGCACCTGGCGGTGCGGCAGGGGGTGGGCCTTTTTGACGTCAGCCACATGGGGGAGTTCTGGATTCGGGGGCCGGGGGCCCTGGATTTTTTGCAGTTCGCCACCCTAAACGACGTTGCCAGACTCAGGGTGGGCCGGGCCCAGTACTCCATGCTGCCCAACGCCCAGGGCGGGGTGGTGGACGATATCTACCTCTACCGCACCGGCGAGCAGGAGTACCTGATGGTGGTCAACGCGGCCAACATCGAGAAGGACTGGAACCACCTGCAGGCCCTGGCCAGAGGGTTCGAGGTGGCCCTGGAGGATGCCTCGCACTTCTTTGCTCTTTTGGCGGTGCAGGGTCCGAAGGCGGTAGAGGTCCTGCAGGGGCTCACCGATGCCGACCTGGCCTCGCCCAAGAAGAACGATACCTTCATGGCCAAGCTGGCGGGTAAGTGGGTGCGCCTGGCCCGCACCGGCTACACCGGGGAAGACGGCTATGAGGTTTTTGTGGCCCCAGACGAGGTCCAGGCGGTCTGGGAGGCCCTCCTGGCAGGGGGGGCTGTGCCCTGCGGCCTGGGGGCGCGGGACACCCTCAGGCTCGAGGCCGGTTTCCCCCTTTACGGCCACGAGCTCACCGATACCACCAACCCCCTCTGTACCCCCTTCGGCTGGGTGGTCAAGGCCCAGAAGGATTTCTACGGCAAAAAGGCCCTGCTGAACCCGGTCTGCGAGCAGAGGCTGGTGGGCCTGCGGGTCGAGGGGGGGATTCCCCGCGAGGGCTTCCGGGTTTTCTCTGGGGACGAAGAGGTGGGCCGCTTTACCTCGGGCACCCACTCCCCCCTGCTCAAGCAGGGCATCGGGATGGCCTACGTGCAGGCGGATCGGGCCCAAGTGGGCACCGCTTTGGAGGTGGAGGTGCGCGGCCGGCGGCTGGCGGCCAGGGTGGTGGAGCTCCCCTTTGTGAAGCGTTAGAAAAAAGAGGGGGTGTGGGGGAGCTATAATCCCCCGGTTTTTAAACCGGTCCCCCACGTGCTTCGAAGGAGCACATAGCATAGTGGGCGGCAGATGCGTGGTACAATCTTCTTGTTGGGGACAGCGTTCCCCGCGCACCTTGAAACTTGGAGTAGGGGGTTCCATCGGGTAGTCCGATGGGTAAAACTCCAAACGAAAACCCGTAGCAGAGCCAGAAGCATTGCGCTCGCCTGCCAATGCGGAGTCAAGGTTTTTTCTGGGCTCGGACGGAGCCTGCGGGGATGGATACGGCAAGGGCCGTTCCGTGAGAACCGCGAAGCCCTGTTCTTCAGAACGGGGAGTCGTCACGGCATAAACTAGCCTGCGAGGTGCACATGGACTACCCAGCGGAACTCAGGTACACCAAGACCCACGAATGGGTGCGGCTGGAAGGCGACGTGGCGGTGGTGGGAATCACCGACTTTGCCCAGGATGCCCTGGGCGATGTGGTGTATGTGGAGCTACCCCCGGTGGGCAAGCGTGTGGAGGCCGGGGCGGCGGTGGCGGTGGTGGAGTCGGTCAAGACTGCCTCGGACATCTACGCCCCCATCAGCGGCGAGGTCATCGAGGTCAACAGCGCCTTAGGCGACAAGCCCGAGCTCATCAACCAGTCCCCCTATGGCGAGGGGTGGATTTTCAAGCTGCGGGTCAACCCCGCCGACGCCGACGGCCTCCTCTCGGCGGAGGAGTATCGAGGGGTGGCAGAGGCCTAGCCTACTTGGGCATGGTGCGCCGGAGCAGGTCCTCTATGACCTGCTCCACCCTTAGCCCCTCGAACTGGGCCTCCTCGGTAAGGAGCAGGCGGTGGCTGAGGGCGGGCAGGGCTGCGGCCCGCAGGTCCTCCCAGTCCAGGTGGGCCCGCCCGTCCAGGTATGCCAGGGCTCGAGCCAGCGCCAGCCAGGCCTTGGCCCCCCGGGGGGAGAGGCCCATGCGCAGGTGTCTCTCCTCACCGGCGAGCTGGGCGGTGTTGGCGATGGCTTCTAAAGCCGGCTGGCTCGCCACCACCTGCTGGGCCTCGGCGCGGGCTTTGAGCAGGTCCAGGCCCTCCACCGGCTCTGGGCTTTGGGGCTCCTCGGCCAGAATGCGAAGCCAGGCGGCCCGGGGTGGGGCCTCCACCGTGATTTTGGCCATGAAGCGGTCGAGCTGGGCCTCGGGCAGGGGGTAGGTGCCCTCGAGCTCCAGCGGGTTTTGCGTGGCCAGAACCAAAAAAGGCGCTGGCAGGGCGTGGCGCACCCCCCCCACCGTCACCCCTCCCTCCTGCATGGCCTCCAGCAGGGCCGACTGGGTCTTGGGGGTGGCCCGGTTCACCTCGTCGGCCAGCACCACCTGGGCGAAAAGCGGGCCAGGCCGGAAGACGAACTGCCCATCCTCCAGAATCTCGGTGCCGGTGATGTCGGCCGGCAGGAGGTCGGGGGTGAACTGGATGCGGCGGTAGGAGAGCCCGCTGGCCTCAGCGAAGGCCCGGGCCAGAAGGGTTTTGCCCAGCCCCGGCAGCCCCTCCAGGAGGGCGTGGCCCCCGGCCACCACGGTGGCCAAAAGCTCGCGGATGACCCGTTCCTGGCCGAAGAGCACCCCCTTCAGGGTGGCCTCCAGCGCTTGCAATGGGGCGCGCACGGGCAAAGTATACCCGGTTTGACCTGAGGCTTCTTAGGGGGCAAAATCGGGTTTGTGTGGGTCTTGGGCATCGACACCTCCTGCGATGATACCGGGGTGGGCCTGGTGCGGGATGGGCAGGTGGTGGTGAACCTGGTGGCCTCGCAGGCCTCGAGGCACCAGGGCTACGGCGGGGTGGTACCGGAGCTGGCCTCGCGGGAGCACGTGCAGGCGATTGACCCCCTGGTGAGGGCAGCTTTGGCCGAGGCGGGGGTTGGGGTGCGCCACCTGGACCTGATTGCCGCTACCCGGGGTCCCGGCCTGGTGGGGGCCTTGCTGGTGGGCCTCACCTACGCCAAGGGGCTGGCCTTTGCCCTGGGGCGGCCCTTCGTGGCGGTGCACCACCTCGAGGGCCACATCTACGCGGCCCTGGCCCATCACCCCGAGGTCGCGCCCCCCTTCTTGGCCCTGGTGGCCTCGGGGGGGCACACCCACCTCTTCGAGGTGCCCGCCTGGGGCACCTACCGGCTTTTAGGGGCCACCCTGGACGACGCTGCCGGAGAAGCCTTCGACAAGGCGGCGCGGGCTTTGGGGCTGGGCTATCCCGGAGGGCCCGAGATCGAGCGGCTGGCGGCGGAGGGCGACCCCTCCCGCGTGCCCCTGAGCGTGCCCTTACAGGGGCAGGAGGGCTTCGACTTCAGCTTCTCTGGCCTCAAGACCGCGGTGGTGCAGGCCCTCAAAAAGGGCTATGCCCCGGCCGATGTGGCCGCCCGCTTCCAGCAGGTGGCCGTCGAGCACATAGCCCAGGTGGTGCTCCGGGCCGCGCGCAGCACCGGCCACACCACCCTGCTGGTGGCCGGCGGGGTGGCGCAGAACCGGGCGCTCCAGGCCCGGCTGCAGGGGGCCGGGCTAGAGCTTTTCTTCCCCCCCAGGGGCCTGGCCACCGACAACGGGGCCATGGTGGCCCTGGCCGCCTGGCGCACCCGGGAGCGCCACCCGGGAAGCGAGCTGGGGGTGCCGGCAGCCCCCTACCTGCCCCTGGCTACCTCTTGAGGGCCACCAGCTCGGTGACGCTCTCGCCCTCCCGGGTCTTCTGCACGCTTTTGACCAGCCCCACATTCTCGGCGTACCAGCTCGTCCCCTGGCTTTCAAACTGGAAGGGAAAGCTCAGGGGCCCGGCGCTGGCGCGGAGGCGGGTGGTGAACTGGGTCTGGAGTTTGTAGGCCAGGAAGCGCCCGGCCGGCGTGACGACGGTTTCCTGGGCCACCACCTTGTAGGTGGTCTCGAGGGTGCCGCTTATGTTGAAGCGCAGAGGCCCTTGCTGGCCGCTGCCCTGCACCTCCAGCACCAGCCTCCAGCTATTCCCCACCGTCCAGGCGTCGTAGTCGGGGATGGCCACCCCGGTGGCCCGGATTACCTCGAGGTTGTAGCTCACCGGCTGGCCCCCGGCCTCCAGACGGTTGCCGCTCGGGCTGCCAAAGTCGATGGGGTAGATGCCCTCCGGTGCGCAGCGGAAGCGCAGTTCTTCCCGTCCGGTGGGGCCCTCGCGCACCTGGGTGTAGCTGGTGGGGCCAATCTGGGTTTTGCGCAGGGTGTAGGTGAAGTTCTGGCTGCCCGAGACCCGGTACTGCCACTCCCAGCCGGGCCGGGCCGGGGAAAAGGGTTGGTCGCAGAGCTGGGCTGTCGAGGGGCTGAGCAGAAAGGCCAGCAGGGCAAAGCGCATAGATACAGTGTAGCGAAGACCTGTGACGGAAGGGTCAGGTTGTGCCCGCAGCCATATCTCATGCGGAGAGGGTAGAATCGCAGTTGGTTATGCTGGCCTGGATTGCTAGGTTGCTGGACAACAACGAGCGCAAGGTGGCCCGCTACTGGAAGACCGTGGTGGAGCCGGTCAACGCGCTCGAGGACGAGATCTCGCGCATCGAAGACCTCGCCGCTGAGTACGCTCGGCTGCGCGAGATGCACCAAAAAGGGGCCAGCCTGGACGAGCTTTTGCCCCGGGTCTTCGCTCTCACCCGCGAGGCCTCCAAGCGGTATCTGGGCCTGCGCCACTACGATGTGCAGCTCATCGGGGGCGCGGTGCTGCACGAGGGCAAGATTGCCGAGATGAAGACCGGGGAGGGCAAGACCCTGGTGGCCACCCTGGCGGTGGCGCTGAACGCCCTCACCGGCAAGGGGGTGCACCTGGTCACGGTGAACGACTACCTGGCCCGGCGCGATGCGGAGTGGATGGGGCCCATCTACCGCGGCCTGGGCCTTTCGGTGGGGGTGGTGCAGAACCATTCCAGCCCAGAGGAGCGCCGCCGGGCCTACCTCTGCGATGTGACCTATGTGACCAACAGCGAGCTCGGCTTCGACTACCTGCGCGACAACATGGCGGTCACCCCCGAGCAGCTCGTGCTCCGCCACGACACCCCGTTGCACTACGCCATCATCGACGAGGTGGACTCGATTTTGGTGGACGAGGCCCGCACCCCCCTTATCATCTCGGGGCCGGCGGAAAAGGCCACCGACGTCTACTACCGCATGGCCGAGATCGCCAAGAAGCTCGAGCGCGGCGAAAAACCCCCGGTGGGAAGCAAGGCCGAGCCCACCGGCGATTACATTGTGGAGGAGAAGCAGAAGTCGGTCCACCTGACCCTGAAGGGCATCGCCAAGGCCGAGAAGCTCTTGGGCGTGGAGGGCCTCTTCAACACCGAAAACATGGAGCTCGCCCACATGCTGATCCAGGCCATAAGGGCAAAGGAGCTCTACTTCAAGGACCGCGAGTACATCGTTCAGGACGGGCAGGTCATCATTGTGGACGAGTTCACCGGCCGCCTCCAACCAGGCCGCCGCTTCGGCGAGGGGCTGCACCAGGCCATCGAGGCCAAGGAGGGGGTCCGGATCGAGCGGGAGAACCAGACCCTGGCCACCATCACCTACCAGAACTTCTTCCGCCTCTTCGAGAAGACCGCCGGCATGACCGGCACGGCCAAGACCGAGGAGAAGGAGTTCCAGGAGATTTACGGCATGGACGTGGTGAGCATCCCCACCCACCGTCCCGTCATTCGCAAGGACTTTCCCGATGTGGTCTACCGCACCGAGCGGGGCAAGTTCTTCGCCGTGGTGGAGGAGATTGCCGAGAAGTACGAGCGGGGCCAGCCGGTGCTGGTGGGCACCATCTCGGTGGAGAAGTCGGAGCGGCTTTCGAGCATGCTCAAGGATGTGCGCCACTTCCTGCCCCGCCTGGAGGCCCGGGCCCAGCTGCTTTTGAAGGCGACGGAGAAGCAGTCGGGCGAGGGCTGGGAGAAGCTGAGGAAGGCGCTGGCCCGCCCGGGCAGCCTGCGCGACGCGGACCTGGAGGCCTTTGAGGGCCTTATTCCGCCCAAGGGCAACATCCGCACCTACTGGGAGTACCTCAAGCGGGCGGTGCACACCGCCGAGCTTATCCGCAAGGGCATTCCCCACCAGGTCCTGAACGCCAAGTACCACGAGAAGGAGTCCGAGATTGTGGCCCAGGCCGGGCGGAGCAGGACCGTGACCATCGCCACCAACATGGCCGGCCGCGGCACCGACATCAAGCTGGGGGGCAATGCCGAGTACCTGGCGGCCGACCTCCTGCGCAAGGAGGGGCTGGATCCCCGCTCGGAGTGGCGCATCGAGCTCTTTATCAAAAAGCTGGTGCAGGGGGAGGAGGAGGAGGCTTTGCGCCTGGCAGGCGAGATCGGGGTGCGCCAGGCGGTGATCGACGAGATCCGCCGCCTGCGCGATACCTGCGCCGCCGACGAGGTGCGGGTCAAGGAGCTGGGCGGGCTGCACATCATCGGCACCGAGCGGCACGAGTCGCGCCGCATCGACAACCAGCTAAGGGGCCGTTCAGGCCGCCAGGGCGACCCGGGCAGCAGCCGCTTTTATGTCTCTTTCGACGACGACCTGATGCGCCTGTTCGCCTCCGAGCGGGTAATCGCCATGCTGGACCGGATGGGCTTCGACGACTCCGAGCCCATCGAGAACCAGATGGTGACCCGCTCCATCGAGCGGGCGCAGAAGCGGGTGGAGGACCGCAACTTCGACATACGCAAGCAGCTTTTGCGGCTGGACGAGGTGATGGCCCGCCAGCGCGAGGTGATCTACGCCCAGCGGCGCAACGTGCTTCTGGGCAGCGATGAGGTGGTGCGGGAGGGGGCCTTGGCCATGATCGAGGATACCGTGGATGCGGTGGCCTCGAACTACCTCAACCCCGAGCAGCACCCCGAGGACTGGGACCTGGAGGGTTTGCGGACAAGTATTCTGGACTACATCCCGGCCCTGAAGGACTTTGACTTCGAAAGCCTGCGCCAGCACAAGGCCGAGGAGGGCATCGAGCGGCTAATCGAGGCGGCCCGGGCCGCCTACGAGGCCCGCGAGGCCGAGCTCAACGCCCAGGGGCCGGGGCTTATGCGGGCGGTGGAGCGCTTCGTGACCCTGCAGGTGGTGGACAACGCTTGGAAGGAGCACCTGCACAGCATGGATGTGCTCAAGCAGGGCATCTTCCTGCGGGGCTATGGCCAGCGCGACCCCTTCCAGGAGTACAAGCTCGAGGGCACCCGCTTCTTCAACGAGATGATTGCTAGCATCAAAAGCGAGGTCACCCGCTTCCTTTTCCGCCTCCAGGTGGAGGTGAACCGCCAGCCCGCCCCAGCACCGGCCGACCCTGGGGTGGCCTACGCCCCGCCCCAGTCCGACCCCTTCAGCGTGCGCCGCCCTGCCCGGCCGGCCTACACCGGGCTGAGCCGGGCCGAGCGCCGCCGGTTGGAGCGGGAGGAGCGGAAGAGGAACAAGGGCTCGAGCTGATGCTCTCCCGCCGCCGCGTTCTGGCCCTCTTGGCGCTGGGAGGAGGGGCGCTTCTGGCCTCGGCCACCCCCTACCGCTTCCAGGTAAGCCGGCATCGGCGGGTTTTGGCCGGGCTCGAGCGCCCCGTGCGGGTGGTGCAGCTCAGCGACCTGCACTACGGCCCCTTTATCCGGGCCGGTTCGGTGCGGCGCTGGGTGGAGGCGGCTTTGGCCGAGGGGCCCGACCTGGTGGTGATTACCGGCGATTTCATCGAGTCGGGCCTGCGGCTGCCCTGGCTGCGGCTTGGCCCGCCCGATCTAGAGGGGCTTCTAGCTGAGCTGGGGCGGCTTCGGGCTTCCTTGGGGGTCTGGGCGGTCTGGGGCAACCACGACCACGGCCTGCCCCAGGCCAGGCGCTTCCTGGCCCGCCACCTTCCCCGCCACGGCATCGAGCCCCTCACCAACCGGGGCGTGTGGGTGCGCGACGACCTCTACTTGAGCGGGGTGGACGATTACTGGCTCGGCGAGGCCGATCCCAAAGCGGCCCTGGCCGGCTACCGCAAGGGCAAGGCCAGCCTGGCCCTGGCCCACAACCCCGACTACTGGGACTTCTACTTCGGCCTGCCGGTCTCGCTGGCGCTGAGCGGCCATACCCATGGAGGGCAGGTCTATCTGCCGGGGGTGGGGGCACCCTGGACGCCCTCCTACTACGGCCAGGCCTACCTGGGGGGCTGGTACAGCCCGGGCCTGAGCCCCGCCTCACCCCCGGTGCCGGGCTTCGTCTCGCGCGGCCTGGGGGTAACGGGCCTGCCCCTGCGGCTGAACGTTCCGGCCGAACTGGTGGTCTTCGACTTTCTGCCAGGGTGATTGGCCATGGTCTTCGGCTATGCCTTTAGCGTAACCCATTACCAGCGCGCCCTACCGGGGCTGCAGGCGCCCTTGCGGGTGGCCCACCTCTCCGATTTGCACATCGGCTTTTTCATCCGGGCTGGCTCGGTGCGGCGCTGGGTGGAGGCGGCCTTGGCCGAGGGGCCCGACCTGGTGGTGATCACCGGCGACATCACCGATTCCGCAGACGAGGACCTGGTGGCGGCTGGCCTGGCCGAGCTCGGGCGCCTCCGGGCTTCCTTGGGGGTCTGGGCGGTTTTGGGCAACCACGATTACCGCTACAGCGGCTACGCCCCCAAGCACCCCGGAAGACGGGTCAACCGCCTAAACCCCCCCAAGGTGCCCCTAGAGCCGCCCGTGGGGTTGGAGCGGCGCCTGGCCGACCTGGGTATAGGCGTGCTCAACAATCGGGGGCTTTGGCTGCGCCCCGACCTCTACCTGGCTGGGGTGGAGGACCTCTGGCACGGCGAGCCCGATGTGGAGAGGGCCCTTTCGGGCTGGCGGGGGAACTCGGCTGCCCTGCTCCTTTGCCACAACCCAGACTACCTGTACCAGGTGCCCTCCTCGGTGGGCCTCACCCTCTGCGGCCACACCCACGGGGGCCAGGTGGTCCTGCCCGGGTACGGCCCGGCCTTCACCTCCTCCCTCTATGGCCAGCAGTTTGCCGCCGGCTGGGTGGAAGCGCCGGTGCCGGCCTTCATCTCGCGGGGCCTGGGAATGGCCACCCTGCCCGTGCGGGTGGCCTGCCCGGCTGAGCTGGCGGTGCACCGCCTCGTCCCGCTTTAGCGCACCCGGTAGCCGATTTCTTCCAGGATCTTTCGGGCCTGCTCCCGCTCTTCTGGGGTGGCGAAGCCCATGCGGATGGCCCCTCCTTCGTCGCGGATGGCCAGCACCTCGAAGTTTTTGATGTTGATGCCGGCCTGGCCCAAAGCGGTGGAGACCCTGGCGATCTGGCCCGGCCGGTCGGGTACCTGGACCACCAGCTCGTGCATCATCGGGAGCAGGCTGCGCTTGACGATGGGCAAGGCATCGCGGGTGCGCTTGGCCGCCTGGGCCACCTCGAGCAGGGCCTCGGGCTCCTCCAGAAGCCGCTCTAGCTCCAGCATCACCGCCCGCAGGTCCTCCACCGCCTCCTTCAGCGCTGCCTTGTTGGCCACCACCATGTCCCGGCTCATCCGGGGGGAGCCCGAGGCCACCCGGGTCAGGTCGCGGAAGCCCCCCGCGGCCAGAAACATCAGAAGCTCCTGGTGTGGGTCCTGGGCCACCAGCCGGTTGAGCCCCACCGCCAGCAGGTAGGGCAGGTGGGAGACCCGGGCCACCAGCCGGTCGTGTAAAGCAGGGGAGATTTCCAGCGGGTAGGCCCCTAGGCTTTCCACCAACCCCCGCACCTGCGCCAGGGCCTCGGGGTCGGTCTTGCCGTTGGGGGTCAGCACCCAGACCGCATTTTGCAGGAGGCCAGCGTGGGCCGCTTCCACCCCGGCCTTCTCGCTTCCGGCCATGGGGTGGGTGCCCACGAACCGGGGCAGCACCCCGGTCAGGGCCTCCACCACCGGGCCCTTGACGCTTCCCACGTCCATCCAGAGGGTAGAGGGGCTCGAGTAGCGGGCCAGCCGCCGCCCCTCCTCCACCAAGACCCCCACCGGCGCCGCCAGCACCCCGAGCTCGAGCTCCTCTATCCAGGCCCCGGGGCTGGGGTGGACCCGGTCCACCACCTGCAGGGCCAGGGCATCCTCCAAGGCCTTGGGATCGGGGTCGTAGGCATGGACCTCCTCAGCCAAAAAGCGCTCGCGCAGGCCCAGGGCCACGCTGCCCCCTAAAAGGCCGATGCCAAAGATACCGACCTTGGTGAAAAGGGGCTTCATCATGCTAGTCGACCACCGGCTCGAGGGGCTGCGAGAGCCGGCGCCCCAGGGCCGGCAGAAGCGCCTTGATTTTACCCATCATCTCGGCAAACTGGGCCTCGGTGAGCTGCTGGGCTGCGTCGGACTGGGCTTTTTCTGGCTCAGGATGGGTCTCCACGATGAGCCCGTCCGCCCCAGCGGCCAGGCCGGCAAGGGCCAGCGCCGTCACCCAGTCGCGCTTTCCAGCGGCGTGCGAGGGGTCGATCCAGACTGGCAGGTGGGTGAGGCTTTTGAGCACCGGCACCGCTGAGACGTCCAGGGTAAAGCGGGTGGACTTTTCGAAGGTGCGGATGCCCCGCTCCACCAGAATCACCCGCATGTTGCCCTGGGCCAGGATGTACTCGGCCGACATCAAAAACTCCTCCAACGTCATGCTCATCCCCCGCTTCAGGAGCACCGGCCGCCCGGCCTGGCCGGCGGCCTGCAGCAGGGCAAAGTTCTGCGCGTTGCGGGCCCCGATTTGGAGGACGTCGGCATAGCTCGCCACCAGTTCTACCTGCTCGGGCGACATCACCTCGGTTACCACGGGCAGCCCGGTCTCCTGCCGGGCTTGGGCCAGAATCTCCAGTCCCTTCTCCCCCAGCCCCTGGAAGCTGTAGGGGGAGGTGCGGGGCTTGAAGGCCCCCCCGCGGAGCATCTGGGCGCCGTGCTTCTTCACATAGCGGGCCGTGGTGAGGGTTTGCTCCAAGCTCTCCACCCCGCAGGGCCCTGCCGCAATCAGCACCTCGCCCCCCCCGGTGGCCCCGGTGGGGAAGCGCAGCACGGTGGGCTTGGGCTGGACCTCGAGGCTGGCCAGCTTGTAGGGCTTGGAGATGGGAATCACTTCCCGCACCGGTTCTAGCGCCCGGAAGTGCTCTATAAGCTCCGGGGTGGGCCCCCGGCCTATGGCCCCCACGAGCGTGGTGTGTTCCCCTTCGGAAACATGGGGCCGGTAGCCTACCCGCCGCACCTCTTCTACCACCATCTCGATCTCCTTTGGGCCTGCGCCGTGCTTCAGGATGATGAGCATTCACCTCTCCTTCCGCGCAAAGAAAAACTTCCGGGGAGGGTCCCCGGAAGCCGCTTTGCGCCAAACCGCTATGCCAGCCTCACGGGGACGCAAGGCCAATAGAAGTAAAAGTAGCCGAAGCTGAATCCCCGGTAGGTCTGCATATGCCGTGAGTCTACGGGGCCTGCTGGGTTTTTGTCAACGCAAGGGGGTGATGGCCAGGGTGCAGCGCGAGATGCAGATGAGCCTGCCCTCCTCGTCGCGAATCTCGACGTTCCAGACCGCGGTGGTGCGCCCCGAATGCAGGGGCGTTCCCGTGGCGGTCAGCCTGCCTGAGCGCACCGAGCGCAGGTGGTTGGCGTTGATCTCCATGCCGAAGCTGGTGTGGCCCTCAGGCGCGCCCAGGTAGGCCCCGATGCTGGCCACGGTTTCGGCCAGGGCCACCGAGGCTCCGCCGTGGAGGTAGCCGAAAGGCTGGTGGAGCTTTGGGGTGACCTCCATCTCGGCCACCACCCTTTGCGGGCTGGCTTCCAGGATACGGATGCCCAGGGTCTTCAGGAGGCTTTCCCCGTCGAGTTGGAGGCTTTTGGTTTCCATGACGCCCAGCATACTTCTCAAAAGAGAAAAAAACGGTTACAATAAAAACTTGCCTGGGGGCGTACTGGTTTCGACAGGGATGCCCAAAGGCAAGGCGGCGTGCCGAGGTAGCCCATGGCCTCGTAAAAATGGGCAAAGCCATAACTGGCAACAAGACCTACGCTCTCGCTGCTTAAAGCGACGCCCCTCAGAAGCCCAGCCGATGGCTCGCTGAAGGGGCGACCCAAAGTCGGCTGGCCTGCGGCAAGGCTCCGTAGCCAAGGGCGAGATTCCACGGGGCTGGGCCCAGGCCCGCGGTTGGCGGCGTAAGCCTGGGCGACGAGCAAGCGCCAACTACGCACGTAGATGTCTGCCGGAGGGGTCTTTGGACAGGGGTTCGACTCCCCTCGCCTCCACCATCGCCAGCGGGCGCTTTAGCCGCTGGTTCCCTTTAATCTTTGGGCCCCATAATGGGGCTGTGCTCTACCTGCGTGGCCTGGTCATTCTCCTTTTGCTCCTGGCCTTCTGGGGCCCCAGCCTGCCTTTGGCCCCAGTGCGCACGGTGGTACTTCTGGACCAGAGCCCCTCGGCGCGGGAGGCGGTATGGCAGCTAGCTCCACGACTCGAGCTCCCCGGGGCGCAGTACGTGGCCTTTGCCAGCGGGGCGGTGGAGGTAGCAGCCCCCACGGCCCGGCGGCTCGACCTGGGAGAGGGCACCCGGCTGGAGGAGGCCCTGAAAAAGGCTATGGAGCTGAAGCCAGACCGGATTGTGCTCGTTTCCGACGGGCTTTTTCAGGATGAGCCTCTGCCACCCAAGGTCCCCCTTTACGCGCTCTACCAGCCGCCCAGCCCCTACGTGGCCCTCAGCCTGGTGGGTCCGGCCCTGCCCTTGCGGGGGGAGACGGTGGAGGTGCGGGCGGTGCTGGAGGCTACCGCCCCCACCGAGGCCCGGCTCACCCTAGAGGGCCCGGCGGGGCGGCTTTCGCGCCGGGTGGAGCTGGCTCCTGGGCGGCAGAGCCTGGGTTACCGTTTCCGCCTGGAGGAGCCCGCGGTGGTCAGGGCCCGCCTGGAAAGCCCTCTGGGCGACAGGGAGGCCCGGCTCGAGCTCAGCCCTTCCGACGCCACCCGGGTCTGGGTGTTGGGGGATGCCGCGCTGGCCCGCTACCTGCGGGCGCAGGGGTTTTTGGTGGAGGAGCGGCAGGAGGTTGCGCTGCCCATCAGGGCCGAGGTGGTGGCGCTGGGGGTGGGGGCGCGCGACCTTTCGGCGGCAGAGCTGGATGCCCTGCAGAGCTTCTTGCAGCAGGGCGGCAGCCTGCTCTGGACCGCCACCCCCCGGGGGCTTTTCTTCGGCGGGTGGGAGCGGAGCAGCCTGGCCGACAGCCTGCCCCTGGAGCCGGTGGAGGAGCCCGGGGGGATGGGCATCGTGCTGGTGCTGGATGTCTCGGGGAGCATGCTCGAGGCCGACAAGCTGGGGCTGGCGGTGGTGGGGGCGCTGGAGCTCGTTCGCTCAGCCCGGTCCCAGGACTACATCGGGGTGGTGCTCTTTTCCGACAGGCCCCGCTGGCTGTTCCGGCCCCGCCCCATGACCGAGCAGGGCCGCAGAGAGGCTGAAAGCCTATTGCTCTCCATAGAGGCCGGGGGGGGAACCATGATCCGCCGGGCCTACCTCGAGGCCCTGGAGGCCCTGGAGGACGTGCCCACCAAATCCAAGCAGGTCATCGCCCTTACCGACGGCCTGGTGGCCGACGCGGCCCCCGAGATTTTCGAGGCGGCCCGCCGGGCCAGTCCCGAGATAAAGACCAGCACCGTGGCCATCGGCGCCGATGCCGACCGGCGCTTTCTGCGCGAGCTGGCCGAGGCTGGGGGCGGGAGCTTTTGGGATGTGCCGCGGCCCCAGGACCTGCCCCGCTTCTTCCTGGAGGAAGCCCAGCGGGCCTTTCGCCGGGAGGTGCTGGAGGGGCGCTTCCCCGTGACGGTGCGCCCCCACCCGGTGAGCCGGGGGACGGCCCCGCCGCCGGTCTCGGTACTCCTTCCGGCCAGGGCCAAACCCTGGGCCCAGGCCGTGTTGACCAGCGGGGAGGGGGTGATCCTGGCCGTGGGGGAGAGCGGGCGGGGCCGGGTGGCCGCCCTGGCCACCGACCTGTCCCGCTCCTGGCAGGAGTGGAGCGGGGCTTCGAGGCTGGCAGCCGAGCTGGTGCGCTGGCTGGCCCAGACCCCTGCCCGGCCCCGCGTGCAGGCGCTGCGGGAGGAGGGGTTGGTGCGGGTGGTGCTCGAGGGCCAGTTCGAGCGCCCGGTGCTCCGGGCCTTCGGGCGGGAACAACCCTTCATGCCGGTGGGCCCTTTGCGCTACGAGGCCCGGCTGCCGCGGGGGGCGGTGGGGCAGGCGGTGGTGCTCGATGGGGAGCCCCGCCTTCGCCTCGAGCTGCCGGCTTTGCCGGAGTGGCGCCTGGAGGACGGGCAGGAAAACCTGCGGCGGCTGGCCGAGGCCAGCGGGGGGCGCCTCCTCGCCGACCCTGCCGAACTGCGCAGCCTGCCCGGGCGTAAAGGTGTGAGCCTGCAGCTTCCGCTCATAGCCCTGGCGCTCTTGCTTTTCCTGCTGGAGCGCTACCTCGAGCACCGGCGGCTGGTGCCCCTGGCAAAATCGGCTTGACTTTGTCTTCAAAAGGGGTAGGGTTGGGGCAGTGTGGCGCTGGCTCTGGTTGCTGCTGCTGGCGGGTTGCGCGTCGCCGGCCTGGGAGCCTGGGGTGGCCCCGTTCGTTCCGGCCGAGGTGGTGCTGGAGGGCACCCAGGGTGCCCTGGTGCTGCGGGTGGGCACCCATGTGGCCTGGCGGCTGACGCCGCTGGACGACTGGCTCACGGCCAGCCCGGCCAGCGGGCTGGGCCCCAGGACGGTGGCCCTGAGCGCCCGCTTTGCTAGAGAAATCGAGGAGCAGCCCGAGATTCGGGGAACCCTGCTGCTCTCAGGCGATGTCCAGGCCCGTATTGTGGTGCGCCTGCCGCTGGTACGGGTGGAGGGACGGGTGGAGGAGGGAAGCCCAGCGCCGCAGGCCTGGTCCCCGGCCGGCCCCAGGACCGAGCCGCCTTCCGGCCCCGCCGGCGAGGTCCTGGTCAAGTACCGCACCAGCCCACCGGTGCTGCCCCAGGGGGTGCAGGTGCTGGCCCACGACCGCATCAACCGCCTTACCAAGCTCAAAGCGGCCGAACCCCAGGCCCTCCTGGAGCGCCTGCGCTCGGACCCTGGCGTGGCCTGGGCCGAGCCCAACGGCCAGGTCCAGGTCCAGGGAGAGCCCACCGACCAGTACTACCCCGAGCAGTGGTACCTGCGTGCGACCGGGGCCCGCTTCGCTTACCTGCAGTCCTACAGCACCCCGGTTACTGTGGCGGTGGTGGACACCGGGGTGCGCTACGACCACCCCGACCTGGCTGGGCGGCTCTGGCGGCCGGGTGAGGGGGCTTATGACTTTGTGGGGGATGGCGCCCAGCCCTGCGATGAGCCGCAAGGGGATGCAGGCGACCCCGACCCCACCGACCCCTGCGACCAGGTTGCCCAGACCGGGGGCAGCCACGGTACCCACGTGACCGGTATTATCGTGGCCAACAGCGGCAGCTTTACTCCGCCCTGCCCCACCTGCTCCTCCTCGGGCATCGTGGGTATGGCCTACAATGCCCCGGTCAAGGTGCTGCCCCTGCGGGTGCTGGGTCCCCGGGGGAGCGGCACTTTCGAGAACGTGGCGCTGGCCATCCGCTATGCGGCGGGCATTCCGGTGGAGAAGGGGGGGCGGCTTCTGATTAACCCCCGTCCTGCCCAGGTCATCAACCTCTCGCTGGGCTCGCTGGTCTACTCCCAGGCCATGTGCGAAGCGGTGGCCGAGGCGGTGGACCGGGGGGTGCTGGTGGTGGCCGCGGCGGGCAACTTCCAGCGGGAACAGCCCGGAAGGCCGGTCTACCCGGCGGCCTGCCCCGGGGCCATCGCGGTGGCGGCCACCGACCGGGATAACCGGGTGGCCCCCTACAGCCAGCAGAACAGCGCGGTGGGTATGGCCGCTCCGGGGGGCAACACCGGGGGGGGTATTCTCTCCACCACCTGGGACTACACCAGCGGTCTGCCCAACTACAGCTTTTACATCGGCACCTCCCAGGCCACCCCCCAGGTGGCGGCTGCCCTGGCCATGCTGATGGCTGCGGGCCGGAGCCCCACGGAGGCTTGGACCCTTCTTAGAGAAAACGCCACCGACCTGGGCCCCCCAGGCCGGGACGACGCCTACGGCTACGGCTTCTTGAACCTACCGGCGGCCTTCGGCTGGGTCCTGCCCCGGGGGGGGTTCCTGGTGGACTTCCGGGGGCCCATGGAGCGCCTGGTTCCGGCGCCCACCGGGGCTTTTTCGACCTACCTGCTGCCGGGCTCCTACACCCTGAGGGCCTGCCGCGACGATTCCGGCAACGGTCTTTGCGACCCGAATGAGCCCTGGCTTGCCCGGGAGGTGCAGGTAAGCGGGCGGGGGCCGCTGGAGCTGGGCACCCTCGTCCTCCCGTAGCTAGTCGCGCCCAAAGTACTCGGCCAGCTGCTCGCGGGTGATGAGCACCTCCCGCGGCTTGCTGCCCTGGTGGGGCCCTACGATGCCCATGGCCTCCAGCGCGTCCACCAGCTTGCCAGCACGGGCATGCCCCACGGAAAGCCTTCGCTGGAGACGCGAAACCGAGGCGTAGCCCTCTTCAATCACGATCTCCGCAGCCCTCTTCAGAAGGGGGTCGCCAAAGTCGACCTCACCGGCCCCCCCGCTTCCTCCGCCCAGGCTCGAGGAGCCCTCGAAGTCGCTGCCGTACTGGGCCGCGAAGGTGTCTTCAAAACTCTGCTCGCGCAGGAAGGCTGCGATGCGGTGGACCTCGCTTTCCGAGAGGAAGGGCCCCTGCAGCCGTACCGGCTTAGGCAGGCCAGGCTGGTGGAAGAGCATATCGCCCTGGCCCACCAGCCGCTCGGCCCCGTAGGTATCCAGGATGGTGCGGGAGTCGAACCCGGACGACACCGCGAAGGCCATGCGGGCCGGGATGTTGACCTTGATCAGGCTGGTGAGAATGTCCACCGAGGGGCGCTGGGTGGCCAGAATCAGGTGCATACCAGTGGCGCGGGCCATCTGGGCCAGGCGCAAAATGGCCTGCTCCACTTCCTTGGGGGCGGTGATCATCAGGTCGGCCAGCTCGTCAATCACGATTACCAGGTAGGGCAGGGTGGGTTCGCCCGCAGCGCGCATCTTCTGGTTGAACTGCTCGAGGTTCCGCGCACCCACCTGGCTCATCATCCTGTAGCGCCGCTCCATGTGGGCCACCGCCCCTAGCAGCACCCCGGCGGCATCGGCAGGGTTGGTGACCACCGGCCGCACCAGGTGGGGGATGCCCTCGTAGGGGGTGAGCTCGACCATCTTGGGGTCGATCATCAAGAAGCGCAGCTCGGTGGGAAGGTACCTGAACAGCAGGCTTACGATGAGGGTGTTCACCGCCACCGACTTGCCCGAGCCGGTCGAGCCTGCGATGAGCAGATGGGGCATTTTTGCCAGGTCCCTCACCCACATCTCCCCGTCGATGCTCTTCCCCAGCACCAGGGGGAGGGTGTCCTTGCTGCGGACAAAGGCCGGACTCTGCACCGCCTCGCTGTAGCGCACCAGCTCGCGCTCGGCGTTGGGCACCTCCAGGCCAATCACGCTCTTGCCGGGAATGGGCGCTTCGATGCGCACCGAGCCTGCCGCCAGGGCCAGGGCCAGGTCGTTGTGCAGGTTCTGCACCCGGCTGATTTTCTCGCCGGGGGCGGGCTCGAGCTCAAACCGGGTGACGGTGGGCCCCCGGGACCAGCCCACCACCCGGGCTTCTACCCCGTGGTGGGCCAGGGTGCGGTTGATAAGCTCGGCCTGCTCCCTGGTGATGCGCTCCAGGGCCCTGGGGTCGAGGCGGGGAGGGTCGGGCGGGTCGAGCAGCTCCAAGCCGGGGAGGGCCAGAGCAGTGGTGCGCGGGGGCTGGGGGCTGGGGGTTGGGGGCTGGGGTTGGCTGGCCACCCCCACCTTCGCAGGCTCAGGGAAGACGAAGTCGAAGTCGAAAAGGGGTTCGGCTGGGGGACTAACGGCAGGGGGTTCGGCTGAGAGGCCCTTTTCCAGCAAAGCCCGCAGCCCCGCCGGGTGGGCCTCTTTGGGGGCCGTCTCCAACCACTCGGCCCAGCGCAGCCAGCCATCCACCCGCTTTTCCAGTTCCTGCGCCAGGGCTTCGACCTTCTGCCACTGGGCCAGCCGCTTGTGGTGCGCTTCCAGGGCTTTAAGGAGGCTCTGGACCGTGGGGGGTTCCGAAGCCAGGGCCCCTTCGGCCTGGCGGGTGAGGGTGCGGACTTTGTGTAGGAGAGCGCCTATCTCCAGCAAGAGCGTTGCGCGGCGCTCCTCCAGGGCCTGGGCCAGCTCCTCCCCCTCATGCAAGGCGGTGGCCAGCGCGGCGGAGAGGCGTTCCAGGCGGCTCTCGAGGGTCCGGGGCTCGGCCTCGAGCCTGGCTTTGAGCTCCCGGGTTCGTTCGGCGCGGAACTCCTCCAGCAATCGCTCCAGGCCCTCCAGGGCCGCCCCGTCCACCGGGGTGCGGCGCAGGGCCTCGAGGTCTTCCAGAAGGCCGGTGAGGCTTTTGTGTTCGGGGTAGTGCTTGAGCAGAGCGCGCACCTCCCCCGCCAGCCGGCTGGCCCCCTGGGCGCAGCGGTAGGCCCCGTACAGCCGGCGCCCGGCCAGCACCACCCGCTGCACCCCTCGAGCCAGCAGGTAGCCCGGGGGCCGGCGTAGGGCCAGGTCGGCCACCAGGCTCAGGGCCAGCAGGGGAAAAAGAAGCCCCGCGCTTCCCAGCCAGCCGGTCAGCAAAGCATGCAACCGCTGGCCCAGGCTCCCGCCGAAGGCCCCTGCCAAGGGCAGGGTCAGGAACCCCGCCAAAGCGCCCAGGGCGGTGGCGCGGAAGAAGCCGGCCAGCGGCCGCTCCAGCAGCAGCCAGAGGCCCAGCAGGGCCACCCAGGGGGGCAGCAGCCAGGCCAGGTAGCCCAGGCTGCCCACCAAGACCTGCTGGAGGCTGTGGCCGAGCTGCCCGGCCAGGCTGGCGCCGAAGTAGACGGCGGCGGCCAGCAGAACAGCCAGCCCCAGGAGGAAGAGCGAGAGGGCCTCGAGGTCCCGCCGGTCAGCCCGGAGGGGTTGGGTGCCTTTCTCTCCCTTGGTTTTTCCCTTTGCCATCGCTATGATTCTAACATAGGGCCTAATAGGCCTGACCCCAACGGCATTAAAAAGCGCGGGAAGCATCCCGCGCTGAGGGGAGGCTCTCTTACTTGGGCAGGGCCCTGATGACCGCGTCGGTGAGGTCGAGCTCATCGGCCGCGTAGACCACCAGCCCACTCTGTGCGGCCACCCTTTTGTCCAGAACTATGGCGAAGCCCTGCTGCTGGGCTACCCGGGCGATGGCCTGGTCGATCTCCTCGGTGATGGGTTTGAGGGCGGCGTTGGCCCGCTCGGTCCACTTCCTCCCGGCCTCCTGCAGGCTTTGGGCCACGATGCGGTAATCCTGCTGTTCTTTGGCGGTGGCGTTGCCGGCCCTGAGCTTGGCCTCCAGGGCCTGGGCCTGGTCGCGCAGGGGTTTTAGCTCCCGCTCAGCCTGGGCGCGGATGTCCTGCACCTTCTTGAAGTCTTTGTGGGCCTGGACCACCTTTTCGGCGTCCACGTAGCCCACCCGGGTGGGCACGGAGCGGTTCTGGGCCAAGAGGGAGCCCCCCAGGACCAAAAAGGCCAGCGCTGCTACAATCGTCCAGTTTCTCATAATCAGGGTTTGGGTAGGGCGGCCAGGACAGCAGGCGTCAGGTCGAGGCTGCTTTCCGCGTAGACCACCAGGCCGCTTCTGGCGGCTACGTTTTGGTCAAGCACCAGGGCAAAACCCTGCTGCTGGGCTATTTGCCCAAGCACCCGCTCTACTTCCTGGTTGATGGGCATCAGGAGGGCATCCCCCTGCTCCTTCCACTTCTGGGCTGCGGCCTGGAACTGCTGGGCCAGGTTCAAGTAGGCCTGCTGCTCGCTCTGGCTTGCGCTGCCCGCAGCTATTTTCCCCTCCAGGGCTTGCAGTTGAGCCTGGAGGGGCCTGAGCTCGCCCTCGGCCTGGGCCTGCAGGGCTCGGACCCGGGCGAACTGGGGGTGGGCCTCCACCGCGGCTTGGACGTTGAGGTAACCGATTTTTTCGGCGGTGGGCCGGTCCTGCGCCATGAGCAGGCCGCTTAGAAGCAGCCCGGCCAGCGATGGCGCAAGCAGCGGGAAGCGCTCCATACCAGACTACCCTACGCCTTTCCCCTTAGCGAAGCGTGAGAGGTAAGCGGCTGGCATCTTAGGCCTTCTCGGGCTATGGTGTCGCCTGCTGGGGTGTGGCCCCAGGAAGGAGCAAACCGATGAAGCGTTTAGTTGTTTTTTTCCTACTGATTGCGGCCATTGCTTCACTAGGCCTGGCCCAGCGGGCCTTCCAACTGCGCGTTTCTGTGCCCAGCCCAAGCCTGGGGTTGGGCCTGGAGGCCGGCCTGCAGCGCGACCTGGTGGGCCTCATCTACGGCGACCTGGTTTTCTCGGGTCCTGGCGTCTTGCTTGGAGGAGAGGTGCTTTTCAAGCCCGATCTGGGGCAGTTTGACCGCGGCCTCCGGGGCATCCGGCCCTACTTCGGCGGGGGGCTGGGCGTGAAGGTGCCCAGCGCGGAGTTTCTCCTCAGCCTGAGCGCTGGGGTCGAGTTTGCTCTGGACCGCGACACAGGTCTTTTCATCGGTGGCCAGAGCCTATTCCCCTTTACCGGCTCGCCCTCCTCGGGGCGCTTGCTCATAGGAGCGGTGCTGCGCTAGGGGGTTAGCGCCTGGCCTCGAGCCGGGCGCGCATCTCCTCCACCAGGGCCTCGAGCCCAAGGACCCGCTGGGTGGCCACATGCCGTTCCCGGAGGTTCACCGTGCCGGTCTCGACCTCCTTGTCCCCCACCACCAGGATGAGGGGGATTTTCTGCAGCTCGGCGTCGCGCACTTTGGCGTTCATGCGTTCGGAGCGGGTGTCCACCTCCACCCGGAAGCCTGCCTGCCGGAGGACCTCGGCCACCTGCAGGGCGTAGGGATGGTGCCGGTCGGCGATGGGCACCACCACCGCCTGCACCGGGGCCAGCCAGAGGGGGAAGTCGCCCCCGAAGTGCTCGATGAGGATGCCGATGAAGCGCTCCAGCGAGCCGAAGGGGGCCCGGTGGATCATTACGGGGCGGTGCTCGGCCCCGTCGGGTCCGGTGTAGGTGAGCTGGAAACGCTCAGGCAGGTTGTAGTCCACCTGGATGGTGCCGAGCTGCCACTCCCGCCCCAGGACGTCGCGCACCACGAAGTCCAGCTTGGGGCCGTAGAAGGCCGCGTCCCCAGGTTCTACGGTGTAGGCGAGCCCGGCCTCCTCGCAGGCCTCGATGATTTGCCCTTCTGCTTGCTGCCAGACCTCTTCCCGGCCCACGTACTTATCCGAGCCCGGCTCCCGCACCCCTACCCGGGCCCGGTAGTGGGTAAGGCCCAGGGTGGAAAAGACCTTCAGCACCAGCTCGAGCACCCCCAAGAACTCTCCTTTGACCTGCTCGGGGGTGCAGAAGATGTGGGCGTCGTCCTGGGTAAAGCCGCGCACCCGGGTGAGGCCGTTGAGCTCGCCCGAAAGCTCGTAGCGGTAGACGGTGCCGAACTCGGCCAGCCTGAGGGGCAGCTCGCGGTAGGAGCGGGGCTTGTGGGCGTAGATGCGGATGTGGTGGGGGCAGTTCATGGGTTTGAGCAGGTACTGCTCGTGCTCGTTGCGCTCGGCCAGGTCCATGAGGGGGAACTGGCTTTCGGCGTAGTAGGGGAAGTGGCCGCTGGTCTTGTAAAGCTCGATGCTCCCGATGTGGGGGGTGGCGACCAGGTGGTAGCCCCGGCGGACCTGCTCCTCGCGCATAAAGGCGATAAGCTGCTCCCGCAGCACGTTGCCCTTGGGTAGCCAGATAGGCAGACCCTTGCCCACCATAGGGTCGAGCAAGAAGAGCTCCAGCTCCCGTCCTAGCTTGCGGTGGTCGCGCTTTTTGGCCTCCTCCTGCTGCCAAAGGTAGTGCTCCAGCTCTTCCTTGGTGCGAAAAGCGATGCCGTAGATGCGCTGGAGCATGGGGCGGCTCGAGTCCCCCCGCCAGTAGGCCCCGGCGATGCCGGTCAGCTTGAAGTGTGGGGGGATGCGCCCGGTGCTCGGCACGTGGGGGCCCCGGCAGAGGTCGGTGAAGCCATACTCCTCGCTGCCCTGCTGGTAGAAGCTAATCTCCTCGTCCTCGGGCAGCTCCTCGATGAGCTCGGTCTTGTAGGGGTCTATGCCCTGGTAGCGCTTCAGGGCCTCGGCCCGGGGGAGCACGAAGCGGCGCAGGGGCAGGTCGGCCGCAAGAATCCGGCGCATCTTCTCCTCAATCAGGGGGAGGTCCTCCTCGCGCACCGGGGTGGGGGCCTCGAGGTCGTAGTAGAAGCCGTTTTCGATAACCGGGCCAATGGCAAGCCGCACCTCCTCGGGCCGGTGGCCCCGCTCGGCGTAGAGCTCCCGCACCGCCTGGGCCATCACGTGGGCCAGGGTGTGACGGAAAAGCTGGGCGAACTCGGGGTCCTTCTCGGTCAGGATGCGCACGCTGGCCCCGTTGGGCAGGGGCTTGAGCAGGTCGTAAAGCTCGCCGTTGACGATGGCGCCCACCGCAGCCTTGGCCAGCCCCGGCCCCACCGAGCGGGCCACGTCCAGGGCGGTAGCGCCAGGGGAGAGTTCCAGCATCCGTCCGTCGGGCAACACTGCATTCATAAAAAACCCCGGCTCCAGCCTGCCTGGAGCCTATCCCATCACGAGTCTACGCCGGGCCTCGGGGAGCGTCAAATGGCCTCCAGCAGCTTCAAGCGTCGCCCGGCATAAAGGGCCCAGGCATAGCCCAGCGCGGCCACCAGCATGGGCCCTGCGTAGCCCACCTGGTCGGCCAGGAGACCGCCGAGCACCGGCGAGAAGGAGAGCAACCCCACAATGGTGTTTGAGAGGCCGATGTACGAGCTGCGGGCCTCAGTGGGGGCCAGGTTGACCAGATAGGTGGCGGTGCCCACCCCGATGGCCGAGAGGTAGACCCCTTGCAGGGCAAAGACCAGCCAGAAGCTGCTTGGAGGCAGGAGCAGGGCCAGCGGCGGGGTCAGGGCCCCCAGGGCTGCTCCCACCAGGATAAGGCTGCGCGAGCCGAAGCGGCGGGATAGGCGTATCCAAAACAGGTTGGAGAGCACCGAGGCCAGGGTGTAGACCATCAGGTAGAGCCCAATCTCCCCCTTATGCCCAAGGTTTCGCACCGCGTAGGCGGCGTAGAAGGGCTCGACCATGCCGGCCAGGGCCAGCAGGACCCGCACCCTGAGGAAGCGGCGGAAGTAAAAGTCGCGAAAGGGCAGGCCAAGTGAGATTCGCTCGGGGCGGACGTGCCGGTCAGGGGGTTCCTCAATCTGGCCGAACAGGTGCCAGCCGTAGGCGAAAGCCAGGGTGCCCAGGGTGAAGAGGATGGCGTAGGGGTAGGGAAAGGGCAGGGGCAGCTCGAGCACCTGCCGCACCACGAAGCCGGCCAGGAAGGCCAGGCCCCCGCCCACCAGGTTGCGCATGGAGAAAAGGGCGGCCCGGCGTTCCATGGGGATGGTCTTGGCCACGGTTTCCCAAAAGGGCAGGCTGGAAAAACCGGTGAAGAAGCCGTTGAGCCCCAGCCCAACGACGAAAACCCAAAGCAGCAGCTCGGGCTTGTGCCCGAGGAAAAACCCGCCTAGGGCCACCATGCCCAGGCTGGCCACGCGCAAGGAGGCCATCCGTCGGTAAAGCGTGACCTTAACCGGCAGGCGGGCCACGTAGGGGGCGATGAAAACCTGGGGCACCATGGAGCCCGCAGTAAGCAGGGAGGGCAGAAGCCCCACCACCCAGTTGGCCGCTCCCAGCTTGGCAGCAAAGGAGGCCAGCACAATCGAGCCGTTGAAAAAAGCGTCCCCCAGCATCACCAGCCAGCCATTGAGCATCGCCAGACGGTAGCTTTTATCGCGGAGGTCTAGAATACCGGCCGTGTCGGTCTTGTTGCTTCCCACCCTGGGCCCCTTTCACATCCTGCATCCCCGCTACAACGGGGTGACGGTGCTGGAGCTGGCGCGGCAGCACCAGCCCGAGGTTCTTTACCTGGCCTCCTACGCTCCAGAAGAGCTGGCCGCCCAGAGCTGGCGCGACCAGAACGAGGTCTCATTCTTCCACGTTTTGCCCTGGGCCGAAAGGGCAGGCCTGGCCGTGGTGGCCCTGGACGAGGACCCTCATCTGCGCCAGGAGGCCCTGGCCTTCCGGGAGGCCCTGGCGCAGTACCCCAGGGGCCAGGCCCTGCTGCAGCAGGTGGCGCCGCTGGAGGAGGCCCTCAGGGCCCTGCTCACCACGCCCCTCACCCCTTCCCGGCTGGCCGAGCCGGCCACCCTCGAGGCCCTGCGGGGGTACCACCAGGGGTATGCGGCGGCCTTTGGCGAGGGGCCAGCCACGGGCTCGCGCCACCTGCGCATGCAGCGGGTGGCCCGGGCCTTGGGACGGCCCTCGGGCCGGGCGGTGGTCTTGGTGGATGTTCTCGACTACCCGCTTTTGGCGGAGGCCCTGCCAGAGGGGACGTACCGCTTGCCAGGGGCCCACACCCCCACGGAGCTCGAGCTTCAGCGCAGCCTGCTGGACCGAGCCTGGCGGCTCGAGCCCTCGGACGACTGGGCCCTGCTCCTTTCCCAGCTCAGGGAGCTGGGGGGGGCCGAGGCCCTGTACTGCGCGGCCCAGATCTACCTGGCGGCGGGGCAGCCGGAGGACGCCTGGGCCCTTATGGAAGAGCTTTTGCGCACCGACTTCCACCACCCGGCCTACCTGCCGGGCTACGCCCTGGCCCGCTACGGGCAGCTTGCCGACGCGCTGGGCCAGCGGGAAAAGGCCCTGCGGGCCTACCGGGCGGTGTTGGGGCTCTCCTGGGCCCCCGAGGAGGCCCGCGCGGTGGCCCGGGCCGGCCAGCGGACCCCCTTTCGCCTCTAGGCCAGCCTGCGCAGGACCCGGGGCGCCCAGAAGCCCAGAAGCCGCATCTGCCCCGGCCTGGGCTCTCCCTCCAGGAGGGCCACACCGCCCTTCTTGAAGGCGAAACGCTCGCTGTGGGGCTCCCCCATGAGGAGCCAGGCGCAAAGCTCCCCCAGCCAGGGCTCGTGCCCCACCAGCGCCACCGACTGGCCCTCGAGTTCAGCCAGCAGGGCCTCCCGAGGAGCTTCGGCCAGGTGCGGGGTCACGCGGGTCTCGCCCTCCAGCAGGGGCACCAAGAGCTCCGCGGTCTCCACGGCCCGCCTTTTGGGGCTATGGTAGATTCGATCGAGGCGCACCCCCAGGCGCTTTAGCCCTTTGACCACTTCCTTGAATTTCGCCCGGCCCTCCTCGCTCAAAGGGCGGGCCTCGTCGGGCTGGCCCGGGGCGGCCTCCAGGGCGATGGCGTGGCGGACCAGGTAAAGCTCCACGGGCTTATATTACTTCCTCTTCCTCCTGGGTTTGGGGTCGCCAGGCCAGGGCCAGCCCCCGGCCAAAGGCCTGCTGGAAGAGGGGGGCCTGCTTAGCGGTCTCGGCCAGTTCCACCCAGGGCTCCTCCTCCGCCAGCAAAGTAAGCCGCACCGGCTCCCCGAGCTCTACCTCGAGCCCCCCCACCCGCCCGGCCCGGCTGCGCTCCAGGTACTCGCTGATGCGCAGAATGGTCGCCAGGCGCAGAAGCCGCTTGCCATCCCCCTCCTCCAGCAGGGGTTTGTAGGGCCCAGGCCTGGGCTCGCCCTTGCGGTGGTAGCGCACCAAAAGCCCCAGCAGGGCCTGCTCGCGGTGGGTCAGACCGGGGATGGCCGCGCTCATCACCAGGTACTCCCCGTGCTTGTGGTGGTCGTAGTAGCCCACGCTCATGCCGATGTCGTGCAGCAAGGCGGCCTCGTCCAGCAGCCGTGCTTCCGCCTCGCCGTAGCCGTGAAGGGGCTTCAGGAGGCGGAAGAGAAGCTGGGCGAAGTGGCGCACCCGGCCGGTGTGGGCGTGGTCTTGGGGGTAACGGGCGAACAGATTGCGCACCGAAAAGCCGCGCACATCGGCCAGGCGGTGGGGTGGGGGTAGGAAGGCCTCGTAGAAAACCCCTTCGCGCAGCCCCTGGCCGGAGATGTGAAGCCCCTCCAGCCCCGCCTCGCGCAGCAGGGTGCGGTAGACCAGCGCCCCGGCCACGATCACGTCGGCCCGGTCCGGTTGGAGCCCCTCGAGCCGCTTGCGTTCCTCCAAGGAGCGCCCGAGCAGAAGCCCCACCACCTCCTCCAGTGCCTCGCGCGAAAGGAAGTAACCGTGGAGCAGGTCGAGGGGGTAGTCCTGCCGCCGCTGGGCCAGCTTGGCCAGGTTGCGCGCCGTGCCTCCCATGGCCACGAGGGGCAGCGGCCGGGCTTGCATTCGGGCCAGTGCCTCCCTAAGCTCCTTCCGCACGAAGCGCTCCAGCTCTTCCACCTCTCCCTTTCTGGGGGGGTCGGACTTGAGGAAGAGCTCGGTCAGGCGCACCGCCCCCAAAGGGTAGGCCTGCCCCCCGCGAAAGGACCGGTTTTCCATCAGGGAAAGCTGGGCGCTGCCGCCACCCAGGTCCATCACCCAGGCATTCTCGAAACTGAACGAGTTGGCCACCGCCAGCACCCCGTAGCGGGCCTCCTCCTCCCCGGAGAGCACCCGCGCCTGCAGGCCCAAGCGGCGCACTTCCTGGAGGAACTCGGGCCCGTTTTCGGCCTCGCGGCTGGCGCTGGTGGCCACCACCCTGAGCTCATCCAGCTCGGTGGCCTGGGCAAAGTCGGCGTAGAGCTTGAGGGCGGCCAGGGCCCTTTGCATGCCGGCAGCGGTCAGCCGGCCTCCCGCAGCCAGGCCCTCGCCCAGCCGCACCACTTCCCGGATCTCGTCAATCAGCCGGAAATAGCGCTCGGGTTCGTAAGCGTAGACCACCAGCCTGGCCGTGCCCGAACCCAGGTCCACAATGCCCAACCGTTGCACCGGTTTATCCTAGAGCGTCTGCGCCGGGAAGCTCAAGCGGGTTTTTGGGTATGCAGCTAGAATGGGCCTAGCCGATGAAAAAGGCCAAGACGTCCCTACGCCCTGCTGACAGAAGCCGCAAAGACTCAGGGGGTATGGTTCTCCTGTCGCAAGAGGCGAGCTGGCTTTCCTTCAACCGAAGGGTTCTAGAGCAAACCCAGCGGCCAGACTTCCCCCTTCTGGAGCGGCTGCGCTTTCTCGCCATCTGGGCCACCAATCTGGACGAGTTCTTTGCCGCCCGCATCTCCCGCGCTTTTGCCGAAGAGCGGGGCAGCCCGGCCTACCAGGCCATCCTGGCCGAGGCCCGCGCCCAGGCCGAGGAGGCTGGGCAGCTTTACCGGGAGTTTTTGAAGGCCCTGGAGGGGCTGCACATTCACGTACTAGAGCCCGCCCAGCTTACCCGGGCCGAGCAGCAGTACTTCGGCGCTTACTTGGCGGAGGAGGTGGCCCCCCTGACCGACCTGATCCAGCCCGAGGCCCTGACCGACCTCTCCAGCCAGGCGCTTTACTTTGCCTCGGGCGAGGGGCCCCTGCAGTACCTCATCCGCCTGCCCCAGAGCGTGCCCCGCCTGCTCGAGGTGCCCGGGCGCGAGGGGGGGTATGTGCGGCTTGGGGCCCTGGTGCGGATGCGCAGCGACCTCTTCCTGCCCAGCAACCAGAAACTCCCCCTCTACGAGTTCCGCCTGGTGCGCCTGGCCCAGCTAGCCCGTTCCCGGGCCGACTGGGACGAGCTGCCCGAGGCTTTGGAGGATAGGCTCGACGGGCAGGTGAGCCACCTCGAGCTGGAGGAGGACTTCCCGGCCTCCTGGGCCGAGGCGCTTCGAGGGGCGCTGGGGCTTCTACCCGAGGAGGTCTTTCGCCTGCTACCGCCGCTCGACCTGAGCTTTGTGGCCACCCTGGTCCAGCAAGGGCCCCCGAGCGAGAAGTTCAAGCCCCTGGCCCCCGAGAAACCCAAGGGCTTTGCCAAGGACCCCTGGAGCTATCTGCAGCGGCGCGATCTGCTGCTTTACCACCCCTTCGAGGACTACGGCGCAGTGGAAGCCTTCGTGGAAGCGGCGGCCAGCGATCCCAAGGTCAGAGTTTTACGCGCCACCCTCTACCGCATCGGGGAGGAGAACGGCCTGGCCAACGCGCTGCTTCGGGCGGCCCGGCTGGGCAAGGATGTGGCGGTGCTGCTGGAGGGCCGGGCCCGCTTCGATGAGCTGGCCAACCTCGAGTGGAGCCTGCGCTTTCAGGGGGCTGGGGTGCGGGTGCTGCCCTTGCCGGACAAAAAGGTACACGCCAAGGCCCTCTACGTGCGCCGGGGGGAGCACGAGTACGTTCACCTGGGCACCGGCAACTACAACCCCATCAATGGGCGGCTTTACACCGACCTTTCCCTCTTCACCGCCCACCCGGCCCTCACTGCCGATGTCCGGGCCTTTTTTGACTCGCTGGAAGCCGGCCAGCCCCCCCAGCTTCGCATCTTGCGCACCGGCCCGGCCATCCGCGACCTGATTTTAGAGGGCATCCGGGGGGAGGCCCACGAGAAGGGTGAGATCATCCTCAAGTTCAACCACCTCACCGACCCCGCCATCCTGGAGGCCCTGGAGGCGGCCACGCGGCAAGGGGCTCGGGTTCACCTAATTGTGCGCAGCACCCTTACAGCTCTTTGGGAAGGGGCCCACGTGCGCAGCCTGGTGGGCCGCTTTTTGGAGCATGCCCGCATCGTGGCCTTTCGCAACAAGGGCCGGTGGCAGGTCTGGGCGGGGAGCGCCGATGCCATGCCGCGCAATCTGGACCGGCGCTACGAGCTTTTTTTTCCCATTCTGAACAGCCGGGCCAAGGGCAAGGTGCTGGAGATTCTGAAGGCGCAGCTGGCCGACGACCGCAACGCCTACGTCCTCACCCCCGGCGGTCAGGAACGGCGCTGGGGGGGGAGGCACGATGCCCAGCGGTGGGGGTAGCATGGGCGCATGCTCCGGACCACCCAGTTTGAAAACGTCCGTCTTTTGACCCTGGACGACCCCGCCCGCCGCAACCCCCTCTCGCCCGAGCTGGTGCGGGCGTTGCTTGCGGCCCTGGACCAGGCCGAGAGGGAAGAGGGGGTGCGGGCTTTGGTGCTCACCGGGGCGGGGCCGGCCTTCAGCGCCGGGGCCGACCTGGAGTTCTTGCGCCAGGTCACCAGCGCCAGCGCCGAGGCCAACTACGCCCATGCTCAGGAGCTCATGCGCCTTTTTCACCGGCTCTACACCTTTCCCAAGCCCACCCTGGCCGCGGTCAACGGGCCGGCGGTGGCCGGAGGGGCCGGGCTGGCCTCGGCCTGCGATCTGGTGCTGATGAGCGAGGGGGCCAGCCTGGGCTACACCGAGGTTCGAATTGGCTTCGTGGCGGCCCTGGTGGGGGTGATCCTGGTGCGGGCTGTGGGAGAGAAGCACGCCCGGGAGCTTTTGCTCACGGGCCGGATGGTCTCGGCCCAGGAAGCTTATCGGATGGGCCTGGTCAACCGGGTGGTGCCCGCCGAGGAGCTCCTGGGCGAGGCCTTGGCCCTGGCCCGAACGATGGCCGCCAACGCGCCCAGCTCGCTCCGGCTGACCAAGGAGCTCCTGGCGGCCCTGCCGGGTATGGGCCTGGAGGAGGGCTTCCGCCTGGCTGCCCTGGCCAACGCCTGGGTGCGCGGGACCGGCGACCTGGCTGAGGGGATTGCGGCCTTTTTTGAGAAGCGCCCACCCCGCTTCTAGCGCCTTTGGAGGGCCTTGAGCCGTTCGGCTGCCTCCTGGGCGCTGATTTCACCCCGCTCCAGGGCCGCAAGGATGGCCTCCTTTTCCTCCAGGGCCGGGGCCTCGTAGCCCAGGGCCCGCAGGAGGCCCTCGAGGCGGGCCCGCACCGTGGGGTAGGAGAGGCCCAAGAGGCGCTCCACCTCCTTGAGGTTGCCCCGGGTCTTGATGAAAAGCCGCAGGAACTCCAGGTGCTCAGGGGGCAGCAGGGCGAACTCGTTGGGCTGGAACTCGCCCCGAATCTCGCTTTGGCAGCTTGAGCAGACCAGGCCGGTCACCTGAAGCCGGCCGGTGCAGCCGGGCACCGGGCACTGGGTGGGCATGGGCCGCATCAGACCACCTCGACCACCACCCGTATAGGGCCTTCGGGCAGCTCGTCGATCTGCACGTCCACCAGCCGCCCTTCGGGTATGTCGTCCCTCAGGCTTTCCAGGAGGCCAGGCAGGTCCAGACCCTGCTGGAGCAGGCTCTGCTGCACGTCGGGCGGGATGAAACGGAGGGCGAAGCGGGCCAGCCCCAGCGGCAGGTTCACCTTCACATTGGCCCTTCCCTCCACGGCAATCCGAATCATGCGGGCCGGGCTTTTGCTGGCGGGTGGGGCCGGCTCCGGCCCCATGGCCTCGAGCAGCCGCAGGGCCTCTTGGACCGAGATCCGCCCTTCCTTGAACATCTGCATGACGCGCTCCTTGTGCTCCATACCCTACCCTGCTGTTGCCTCCAGGTTGCCCATGCGCAGGTTTACCTCTAGCTGGGCCAGGCCCTCGCCCATACGGGCCTCGCCGCCCAGAGGCTCGAAGCCCCTGAGCTCGCGCCGCCCTGCGCCGACCTGGGTCCTAAGCCGCACGCTGCTTTCGGGAAGGAATCGAAGCTCGGCGTTGCCCAGGAAGACCCTGAGGCGGTGCTGACCACTTTTGAGCAGGAGCGAGCCCTCCACGTTGCCCGCCACTACCTCCAGGTCGAGCCCCTCCACCTCCTGAAGCTCTACGTTGCCGGCGGTTACCCGCCCTCGCAGGAAGGGGAGCCCCTGGGCTTCCACCTGTGCGGCCTTGGCCTCCAGCTCGAGGCCCCAGCCCGCCGGCAGGCGCAGCTCGAGGGTGCCCATCCGGCCCAGGAAGCTGGGCTCCACCTGGAGGCCTTCCTCTATGCTCCGCACCTCCGCCGCCCCTTCCACAACCGGCTCGCCGAGGCTGGGCTCGAGCCGGGCCTCTATCTCCCCTGCTACCATCCGAACCCTTACCCAACGCAACCCTTCGGGCGGAGGGGAGGCTGGGCCAGAGGGAGCCTCCTCCAGCGCTGAGAGCAGCAACTCAGCCTCCTCGCGGGTAATGCGCCCTTCTTCCAGAAGATTTCGTATGCGGCTTCGCTCATCCATGGCTCTCTCCTAACGTGCCTTCAGGCTGGGAGGGCTCCAGGGCTTCGGCCCAGTACCTGAACATCTTGGCTAGCTGCCGCTGCAGAGTCCAGGTCGATCCTTGGCCTGGATGCCTGACCTCCTTGCGGTACTGCTCCAGCTTTTGGGCCGCCCGAACCTCCATTTCGTGGAAGCTGAACATCCCTAACATCCCCCACCTCCTGTGGAGAATATTCTAGCGCCGATTTTCTATTTTTTCAATATAGATTTTGGAAAAGTTAAGATATGGTTTTACATTTTTACATTAGTGTATCCACCCGCCGCTCAAACTGCTCGATTCGTTCGAGCAGAACCCCCATGCCCTTCCACCAGAAGTTTTCAGAGCCCAGGTCAAAGCCAAAGCGGGCCGCCAGTCCCTCGACGGGGTACATGCCCGTCGAGGCCAGCAACGACTCGTAGCGGGGTACGAAGCCTGGGCCTTCCTCCCGGTACTGCTGGTAGAGGGCCAGGCCAAAGAGAAGGCCGAAAGCGTAGGGGAAGTTGTAGAAGTTGGAGCCGTAGTAGTGGCCCTTCACCGCCCACATGTAGGGGTGGTAGCTGCCCAGCGCCTCGCCGTAGGTGGCCTGCTGGGCCTCCAGCATCAAAGCGCAGAACTCCTCCGGGGCCAGCTCGCGCTCCCGTCGCCGGGCGAAAACCCTCTGCTCGAAGAGGAAGCGGGCGTGGATGTCCACGATTACCTGCGCGGCGTTCTGCAGACTGCCCTCCAGCACCTCCAGCCCCTCCTCCGGCGGCAGCGTCCTGAGGGCGGCCTCCACGACCACGGTTTCGTTCAGGATGGAGGCGGTCTCGGCCAGGGTCATGGGCTCCTGGCGCAGCAGGTAGGGCACCTGCCGCAGGCAGTGGTTGTGGTAGGCATGGCCCAGTTCGTGGGCCAGGGTGGCCACCGAGTCGAAGCTGGGCTCGTAGTTTAGAAGAATGCGCGACTTCCCCTGACCCACGGGCATGCAGTAGGCCCCCCCTACCTTCCCCTTGCGTGGAGGGGCGTCCAGCCACCGCTCGGCGTAGGCCCGCCGAGCCAGCTCGGCCGCGGCCTGGGAGAAGCCCGAGAGGTGTTCCTCCACAAAGCGCTGTGCCCGGGCAAAGCTCCACTGGCCCGGGCGGGTCACCGGAGCGAACAGGTCCCACCAGTCGAGCCGGGGTTTGCCCAGCGCCCGGGCCTTGGCGGCGAAGTAGCGGCGCCAGTGGGGAAAGCTCGCCACCATCACCTTCTGCAAGGCTTCCAGGGTCCTGGGCTCGATGCGGTTTTCGAAGAGGGCCGGGGCCAAATCGTCGGGCCAGCCGCGCCGCCGGTTGAGCGTGACCACCTCCCCTTTGTAGCCGTTGAGGGCCGCGGCCAGGGGAATCTCGTGGGCTTTCCAGGCCCTGAGCTCTGCCTCGTAGGCGGCCCTCCGCACCGCCTCCTCGGGGTGGGTGGCCCGGTTGCGCACCGCGGCAATGGGAAGCTCCTCTCCGTCCAAGTAGGCTGTGATCTGGCTGGTCAGGCGGCCATGCAGCTTGACCCAGGCCCGCCCCCCAGAAAGCGAGAGTTCGGCCGCCAGGGTCTCCTCGGCCTCGGACATCATGTGCTGGGCCTGGACCCTGGCCTCCTCCAGGAGAATTCGGTACTCGCCAGCCTCCACCGCATCGGGCTCGAGCCGGGCCAGCCAGCGGGTAATCCGGGGGCGCAGCCTCTGGAAGCCCAGGTAAAGCTGCTCCAGCTCGGAAAGGCGGGCCTGGGCTCGTTCGTCGGCGCTGTTGCTGTCCACCCGCAAAAGCAAGTAGGCGTAAAGCGGCCAGAAGCGCTCGCCGAAGGCATTGAGCCGTTCGATGAGCGACCAGAAGGTGGCCTGGCTGGTGCTCGCCTCCTCTCCTAGGCGGGCTTCCACGAACTGCTGCAGGTCCTTTATCCGCTCGCTTACCTCTTGCCAGGTCCCCAGGAAGGCCTCGGAGTCCAGACCGGGAAAGAGGGCCTCCAGGTCCCAGGTGGGCAGTTCCTCGGTGAGCATGAGCGAAGTATACGTCGTTTCACGCAAGCCCTGGCCAAAGCCGGTAGACTAGGGCCCGTGTACGCCCTCGCCCAGGCGCTGCGGTCGCTGCGGCAGCACCCCACCAGCACCCTGGCCACCTTCTTTACTGCTCTGGTCTCCTTCTCGCTGCTGTTTTTGCTGGGGCTCTTGCTTTGGAACCTGGAGCGGGTGGTGGACTCCCTCGAGCGCGAGCTGGAGGTGGCGGCTTTCCTCAAACCCGGGGCCCCGGCAGAGGCCCTGCTCAACCAGATCAGAGCCTGGCCCGAGGTAAGCGAGGTGCGCTTGCAGACCAAAGAGGAGGCCCTAGCCCTCTTGCAGCTCGACTACCCCTATTTGGCCCAGGCTCGGGAGTTCATCCAAAACCCCCTGCCCGACACCCTGCGCATCCAGCTTGCCGATCCCCAGCAGGTCCGGGAGGTGGGGCGGCGGGTGGCCCGGCTGGAAGGGGTGGAGGGGGTGGAGTACGGCGGGGCGCTTACCGAGCAGCTCGTGCGGGTACTCTTTGGCCTGCGGGTGGCGGTCAATGTCCTGATTGGCCTGCTGTTGCTGAATACCCTGTTCAGCGTGATGGGCACCATCCGGCTTTCCATCGAGAACCGGCGGGAGGAGCTCAGGGTGATGCAGCTCGTGGGGGCCACGCGGGGGTTCATCCAGGGGCCTTTTGTGGCCGAGGGGGCCATGCTCACGCTTGGGGCCGGGCTGGTGGCCCTGGGGCTCGGGGCCTTCGCCTACCGCTTCTTGGCCCAGTCCCTCCAAAACCTCCTGCCCTTTGTACCGGTGCTAGGGCGGGAGGACCTGGTTCAAGCTGGGCTGGCCCTGCTGCTGTTGGCCCTTTTGCTGGGCACCCTGGGGGCCTATCTGGCGAGCCGGGCCCATCTGCGGGAGAGCGATCTATGAGGTGGGGATGGGTTGGCCTTCTGGTGGCGCTGACGCTGGCTTCGGCCCAGAGCCTAGAGGAGTTGAGGCAACAAGCCCAGGAGAACCAGCGCTTGCAGCAGCTTCAGCGGCAGCGCATCGAGGCCCTCAACCGGGAGCTGGCCCAACTGGACGCGGCCACGGCGGCCCGCCTGGCCGAGCTTAGGCGTTTGGAGGCCGAGATCACCCGCCTGGAGCGGGAGCGGGCCGAGCTCACCCGGCAGATAGGGCTTTTGGAGGAGCAGAAGCGCCAGACCGAGGCCCGCATCCGGGCTTTGCAGAAGGAGCTCGACGAGCTGCGGGGCCGGCTTTCGGCCCTGGTGGAAAGCCTGCACCGCGAACGGGCCGGGCGCTATTTGCCGCTCCTGAGGGCCCAGTCCTTCGTGGACCTCGCGGTGCGAAGCCGTTGGGTGGGGGTGCTGGGCCAGCACCAGACCGACCTGATGGACCGCATCCGTACCACCGTGCGGCGCCTGGATGAGGAGCGGGTGCGGCTTGGCCTGCTGGTGGAGGCCCTCACCGAGCGCCGGGCCGAGCGCCAGGCGCGCATCGCGGCCCTGGCCCAGAACCGCCAGGCAGTGGAGCTTACCCTGGCCAGCCTGCGCCAGCAGCGGGCCGGGCGGCAGGCCATCCTGCGCGAGACCCTGGAGGCCCAGGCCCGGCTCCAGGCCGAGCTTCGGGTGCTGCAGAGCCGAATTGCCGCCGAGCTGCGCCGGATTGCCGAGGAACGCCGGCGAGAGGAGGAGCGGCGGCGCCGCGAGGCGCTTGCTGCCCAGCGTGCGCGGGAGGAAGCCCGTCGGGTCCAGGCAGCAGCCCCGCCGAGGGAGGTCATCGGCAGCCTACAGTTCCCGGTGCGGGGGGGGCGCATCGCTGAGGCCTACGGTTATCAGGGCAACGACTGGCAGACCCTGCAGGGCCCTGGGCCCTCGAGCCCCATCGTGGCCGCGGCCGAGGGGGTGGTGATCGACAGCCTGTTCATCGCCAACCTGGGCTACACCCTCACCATCCGCCACTCCGACCGGATTGCCACCCAGTACGTGAACGTGCAGGAGCCCCAGGTGGCGGTGGGGCAGCGGGTGGCCCAGGGGCAGCTTCTCGGCTACACCGGTGGGGGGGTGCTGATCCCCAGCGACCAGATGTGGTTCCGCGTCATTTTCATAGACGAGAACGGCAACTTCCGCTACGTAGACCCCTCGCGCTACTACTGATATGGGCCTTCCCTCCCTCACAGACATCATTGCGGCCATCGCCACCCCGCCAGGCCGGGGGGCGGTGGGCATCGTGCGGATAGCGGGGCCGGGCTCCCTCGAGCTGGTGCGGAAGGTCTGGCAGGGCAAGGACCCCACCCGTCTGCCGGGCGGGCGCTTCACCTTTGGCCGCATTCGGGACCCCCGGAGCGGGGAGGTCTTGGACGAGGCGCTGCTGCTGGTTTTCAGGCCGCCCCACAGCTACACCGGCCAGGAGAGCGCCGAGTTGCAGACCCACGGCTCGCCAGCGGTGCTGCGCGGGGTTTTGCAGCTCCTCTTTGAGCTGGGGGCCCGCCCTGCCCGGCCGGGTGAGTTCACCCTCAGGGCCTACCTGAACGGCAGGATGGACCTGGCCCAGGCCGAGGCGGTCCTGAGCCTGATAGAGGCCGAGTCGCAGGCGGCCCGGCGGCAGGCCCTGCGGGGGCTGAGCGCGGGCTTGTCGCAGAGGATAGCCGCCCTCTCCGAACAGCTTTTCGCCCTGCTGGCCCATATCCAGGCCTGGCTGGACTACCCCGAGGAGGGCGTTGAGCCGGCCCGGATTCGGGCCACCCTGGAGCCGGTCTTGCAGGAGGTCCGGCGTCTGCTTGCCACTGCCCCAGCCGGGCGCATCGCCCAGAAGGGGGCCCGTCTTGCCCTGGTAGGGGCGCCCAACGCGGGCAAGTCTAGCCTGCTCAACGCGCTTTTGGGCTATGAGCGGGCCATCGTGACCCCCATCCCCGGCACCACCCGCGACTACCTGGAGGCCCCTTTGGAGATTGCCGGGGTGCCGGTGGTGGCGGTGGATACCGCTGGGGTGCGCGAGACCGAGGACCCGGTGGAGAAAAGCGGGGTAGAGCGGGCTTTGCGGATTGCCCAGGAGGCCGACCTGGTGCTTTACCTGGTGGACCAAAGCCAGCCCCAGCCCACCCCGCCCCCTCTCCCTTGGGAGCGCACCCTCAGGGTGGCCACCAAGGCCGATTTGCCCGCAGCGTGGGAGGACGACGCCTACCTGCGGGTCTCGAGCCAGACCGGGCTGGGCCTGGAGGCGTTGCGCCAGCAGATTCACCACCGGCTTTTGGGCACCGCTCCCGAAGGCGAGGTCTGGGTCAGCAATGAGCGCCACGTAGAAGCCCTGCGCCGCGCGGAAGCGCACCTGGTGGAGGCCCTGGAGGCCCCCGAGGACCTGGCCGGGGTTTCCATAGAGATGGCCCTGGGGGCGCTCTCCGAAATCCTGGGCAAGGATGTATCGGAGGAGGTAATCGACCGGGTCTTCCGCAATTTTTGCGTGGGCAAGTGAACGGCTGTGTTGGCGCACCGCTGGGGAGCGGTTACACTGCGGGAGATGGATGGAGCTCGGGTGGCCTCTAGGCCGAGTCCCCAGACCTATCTGCTGGCCCTGGGCCTTATCCTGATGGGCCTTGCTTTGAGCACGGTGAGCCTGTGGGCCTGGTTCCAGGGCGTCGAGCCGCGCTGGTCGGTGGTCTTGTTCGGGCTGCTGGGGGTTTACATGGTTTTTCTGGGGGTGGATGAGGGGTGGCTCTCGGGCCTCGAGGTCACCCCCACCGCCCTCCGCCTCCGCAGCTTTGGCCGCTGGGCGGCCTACCCCCTCCAGGGCTTTGAGGCCGCCGATGCGGTGCGGGATATCCTGGGTGGGGGGTGGCAGCTCGTGCTTTTGGGTAAGGGGCGCGAGCCCCTTCGGGTGCCGCTGCGGCGCTACGCCAATGCCCGGCAGTTGGGCCAGGCCTTACTGGACGCCTTGTGGTTGCAGAACAAGGACCTCCTGGTCATGCCCCGCCTGGCCTACCGCTTTGGCCGTCCCCCCTGCGGCGTGCTGGCCCGCAGGAAATAAACCCCCTGGGGTTATTGGGCAAGGTCTCGCCTTCTGCACGATTATGATGAGCCTGTATGGAGTGGCTTTGGGTCGGGGTAGCCTACGGCTTGGGCTGGCTGGCCAACCGAGTGGGCTGGCCGCCTCTGGTGGGGTACCTGGGGGCGGGCTTTGTGCTTTGGGCCCTGGGCCACTCCAGCAGCGAGTTTCTGGGGACCCTGGCCGATATCGGGGTGCTGTTGCTTCTGTTCACCGTAGGGCTCAAGCTGCGCCTGGCCAGCCTGCTGCGGCGGGAGGTGCTGGGGGTGGGGGGGCTTCACCTGCTCCTATTTGCCCTGCTGGCGGGCCTGCTGGCTTTGGGGGTGGGGTTCTCCGGCGAGGCTGCCTGGTTCTTAGGGATTGGCCTGGCCTTCTCCAGCACCGTCCTGGCGGTCAAGCTGCTCGATGACCGAAGCGAGCTGGCCACCTTCCACGGTCGGATTGCGGTGGGCATCCTGGTTTTGCAGGACCTGGTGGCGGTCGGCCTCATGGCCTATGCAGGGGTCAAGAACCCTACCCCCTGGGCCCTTTTGCTGCTGGCCTTGCCCCTGCTGCGCCCACTGGTGGTCTTTTTGCTAGAGCGAAGCGGCCACGATGAGCTGCTGCTCCTCTATGGGCTGGGGCTGGCCCTGGGGGGGGCGCGGCTGGCCCAGGCCCTGGGGGTCTCGCCGGAGCTGGGGGCCTTGCTCATGGGCATGACCCTGGCGGCTCATCCCAAGACCTCCGAGCTTTCCCGCACGCTTTGGGGGCTCAAGGAGGCCTTTTTAGTGGCTTTTTTCCTCAAGATTGGCCTTATGGGCCTGCCCACGGCCGACCAGCTTTTGCGCGTGCTGGGGTTGCTGTCGCTTCTGCCCTTGAAGGCTGGGCTCTTCTTCTTTCTCTTCATCGCCTTTGGCCTGCGGGCCCGCACGGCCTTCGTGACCAGCATCTCCTTGGCCAGCTACAGCGAGTTCGCCCTGATCGCCAGCGTGGAAGCGGTGGAGGGGAACCTGCTCCCGGCCTCCTTTACCCAGACGGTGAGCCTGGTGGTGGCCCTCTCGCTGGCCCTGGCCGCCCCCCTGAACCGGGGGGTGCACCGGTTGTACCAACGCTACGAACCCTTTCTCCTGCGTTTTGAGCGCAAAGGGCACCATGCCGACGACGAGCCCACCAGCCTGGGAGGCGCCGAGTGGTTGGTGGTGGGGATGGGCCGCACCGGGGGGGCGGCCTACAAGATGCTGGAAAAGCAGGGCCACACGGTGCTGGGGCTGGATGCCGATGAGGGCAAGCTCGAGGCTCACCGGGCCAAGCGGCGCAACGTGCGCTACGGTGATGCCGAGGACCCTGAGCTTTGGGAGCGGCTCGACCTTACCGGGCTCAAGGGGGTGCTTCTGACCCTGCCCGACCTCGAGGCCAAACTGCGGGCCGCAGAAGGGTTGAAGCGGCGGGGGTTCAAGGGCATCGTGGCCGCCACCAGCTACCATCGGGAGGAGGACCCCGAGCTGCGGGCTGCCGGGGTCACCCTCATCTCCCGTCCCTTCGCCGAGGCAGGGGAGCGCCTGGCTGAGCGGGCCATGGGGTTGAACCCGCTGGAGGCTGAGGAAGCCGAGGAAAAAGAGGAGGAGCGGCGCTAGCTAGTCGCGCCGGGCCACCGTCCAGGCCTTCTTGCCCACCCCCGGCACCTTCTCCACCCTGAAGCCTGCGGCCAAAAGCCCACGGCGGAGCTGGCCTGCCACCGAGTAGGTGGCCAGGTAGGCCCCCGGTGCGGCTGCCTCGAACAGGGCCCGGAGCACCTCGGGTTGCCAGGGCTCGGGGTTGACCCGGGGGCTGAAGGGGTCCAGGTAGATGGCGCTGGCCCAGCCCAGGGGTAGCCGGGCCTGGCGCACGTCTTCAAAGCGCACCTCGAGCCGCCCCCACTCCCCCAAAAGCACCAGGGGACCCTCCCAGGGCCGCCAGGCCGCCCGCACCTGGGCCCAGACGGCCTGTGCCCCTTCGTCAAGGGGCAGCTCGAGCCCCTCCAGCACCTCGGCCTCCACCGGGAAGGCCTCGTAGGCCAGGTACGATAGCCTCGCCCCCCGGCCCAGGCAGTCCTCCAGGGTGGCGCGGAAATTCACCCCCAGGCCGAAGCCCACCTCGAGCACCCGGGGGGCAGGGTGCAGGTGGGTGCGGGTCTGGCGCAGGTAGAGCGCGTTGGCCTGGGTCCAGGCCCCATAGCGGGAGCTGTAGGCCTCCTGGAAGCGGGGGTGCACCAGGGTGGGCGAGCCGTCTGCGGTCAAAAGCCGCTGGTACTCAGGTTTCAACCTCCACCCGCCTCGCTTCCTGCCGCATAAGGCGCCAAAGCGCCTCCACGTGCAAACGCTCGGTTGGTTCGGCCCCAATCGAGACCCGCACCATCCAGCGGCCCTTCAGAAGGGCCGGGGTGAGAAAGGCCCGCCCCGAGCGGTTGACCCGCTCCACCCAGTCCAGGGTGTGCCGGTCGAGGGCCTCCGGGCCCAGGCCCCCTGGGTCGTAGCGCACACAGACGGTCTGAAGGCTGGGCGGGGCCACCAGGGCCCAGCCCGGGGTGGCCTCGACCTGTTCGGCCAGCCAGCGGGCATTCCCTATGTCCCGCCGCAGACGGGCCTGCAGGCCTTCCACCCCCCAGTCGAGCAGGGCGAACCAGAGCTTGAGCGCCCGGAAGCGGCGGCCCAGGGGAATCCCCCAGTCCTTGTAGTTCCGCACCGCGCCTTCCACCGTAGAGCGCAGGTAGGAGGGCTGGGTGGACATGGCCCGCAGCAGGGGCTCGAGCTCGCGCAGGTACAAAAGCGAGCAGTCAAAGGCCACCCCCAGCCACTTGTGCGGGTTGATGACCAGGGAGTGGGCCCGCTCGATGCCGGCAAAGCGTGGGCGCTCCTCGGGCAGGATCAGGGCCGAGCCGGCCATGGCCGCGTCCACGTGCAGCCACAGCCCGTACCGCTGGCAAAGCTCGGCAATCTCCTCTAGGGGATCGAAGGCCAGGGTGGCGGTGGTGCCCGCGGTGGCCACCACCGCGCAGGGCTTCCTGCCCTGGGCCAGGTCCCGCTCGATGGCGGCCTCCAGGGCCGAGGGCTTCAGGGCGTGCTGGGCGTCGGTCTCTATAAGCCGCAGGTTGTCCCGCCCGAACCCCGCCAGCAGCGCTGCCTTGGGCACCGAGCTGTGGGCCTGCTCGGAGGTGTAGACCGTGAGGGGCTTTTCCAGCGCCTGCAGTCCACCCCGCTCCTGGGCAAAGCCTGAGGCCCACTCCCGCGCGACGAGCAGCGCCACCAGGGTTCCGGTGGAGGCGGTGTCCTGGATGACCCCCTGGAAGGCCTCGGGCAGGCCGAACATCTGCCGCAGCCAGTCGGCGGTTACCTCCTCCAGCTCGGTCAGGGCTGGGCTGGCCTGCCAGGTGATGCCGTTCTGGCCCAGCCCGGTGGCCACCAGGTCGGCCAGCACCGAGGAGAGGGGGGCGTTGGAGGGGAACCAGGCGAAGAAGTGAGGGCTTTGCCAGTGGGTGAGGGCCGGCAGGAGCTGCCTGAGCCGCTCGAGCACCCCGTCCAGGCCCCCTCCTTTTTGCGGTGGGGCGGGCTCGAAGAGGGCCCGCACCGCGCCCGGGGCCACCTGGGCCCGCACCGGCAGGCCCCCAAGGCCCTGCCGGTACTCGGCTATAAAATCTATGAGGGCGTAGCCCAGCCGCTTGAACTCCTCCGGCGACATGCCCGCATCATACATGCCATTGGGCGGGTAGAATGGCGCCCATGGAGGTTACGCCCGAACTCATTCAGCACCTGGGCCGTCTAGCCCGGCTCTCCCTTACCCCCGAGGAGGTGGGGCAGCTTGAAGGGGAGCTGCGGGCCATTGTGGGCTTCTTTGAGCAGCTACAGGAACTGGACACCGAGGGCCTGGCCGAGCTGGCCCGCCCGGTGGAGGTTACCAACCGCCTGCGTCCTGACCAGGTGCAGCCCTCCTTGCCCCAGGCTGAGGCCCTTTCGGTGGCCATCGAACAGGAGGAGGGCTACTTCAAGGTGCCCCGGGTCATCGAGTAGCCATGCTGGACCTGAAGTTCATCCGCGAGCACCCCGAGAAGGTCCGGCGGGCCATTGAGCTCAAGCACGTCCCGCTGGACCTGGACCGGCTTTTGGCCCTGGACCAGGAGGTGCTGGAGCTCAAGCGCCAGATCGAACGGCTTCAGGCCGAGCGCAACGCCAACGCCAGGGCTGCGGCTCGAGCCCAGCCCGAGGAGCGCGCGGCGCTGGTGGAGAAGGGGCGGGCCATTGGGGAGGAGCTGGCCCGGCTCGAGCCCGAGCTGCGCCGGCGGGAGGCCGAACTGAAAGAGCTCCTCTACCTCACCCCCACCCTGCCCTGGGAGGGGGCCCCGGTGGGGCCGGACGATTCCTTCAACGTGGAAACCCGGGTCCACGGCAACCCCCGGGTCTTCCTCTTCGAGCCCCTGGACCACGTGGCCCTCATCGAGAAGAACAACTGGGGCGACTTCGAGCGGGCCGCTAAGGTCTCGGGCTCGCGCTCCTACATCCTGAAGGGCGACCTGATGCTCTACGAGCTGGCCTTGCTGCGCTTCGCCCTGGACCGGATGATCGAGGCCGGCTTCACCCCCCTCTCGGTGCCCAGCCTGACCCGGGAGGAGGCGCTCTACGGCCACGGCCAGTTTCCCACCGCGCGCGACCAGGTCTACGCGGTGAATGGGGGCGAGGCCTACCTGGCCGGCACTGCCGAGGTGCTGCTCAACTACCTGCACGCCGGGGAGATTCTTGTCGAGGACGAGCTGCCCAAAACCTACACCGCCCTTTCCCCCTGCTTTCGCAGCGAGGCCGGCTCGGCGGGGAAGGACGTGCGGGGGCTGATGCGGGTGCACCAGTTCAACAAAGTGGAGCAGTACGTGCTCTGCCGGGCCGATCTGGAGGAGTCCAACCGCTGGTTCGAGACCATGCTGGCCATCTCCGAGGGCATCCTCCAGGCCCTGGAGCTTCCCTACCGGGTGGTGGAGGTCTCCACCGGGGATATGGGCCTCGGCAAGTACCGCCAGGTGGACCTGGAGACCTGGGTGCCGAGCCAGAACCGCTACCGCGAGACCCACTCCTGCTCGGCCCTGCTCGACTGGCAGGCCCGGCGGGCCGGCCTGCGCTACCGCGACGAGAAGGGCAAGGTGCGCTACGCCTACACCCTCAACAACACCGCTCTGGCCACGCCCCGGATTCTGGTGATGCTTCTGGAGAACCACCAGAACGAGGACGGCAGCGTGAACGTGCCCAAAGCGGTGCAGCCCTACTTTGGTAAAGAGCGGCTCGAGCCCAACCGATAGCCGAGAGAAGGCCGGGCCCGCGGGCCCGGCCTAGGCTCTACTTCTTGCGCGGGCGGTATTTGCCGTAAGAGCCCCGGAAAATCTTGCCGCGACGGGTACGACGATCTCCTTTGCCCATGGCCGACCTCTAGGCTTTGGCCCCCTGAAGGAGCTGGTAGACCTTGCTCATCAGGCGCGACTTACGGCGGCTGGCCGCGTTTTTGTGCAGGGTGGAGCCTTTGGCCGCCTTATCAATCAGGCTTTCGGCGTAGCGCATGACCCGCAGGGCTTCCTCGGCGTTGCCCTGCTGGGCCAGGGCCACCGCTTTCTTGCTCACCGTCTTGATGGCCGACATCTTGGACTTGTTGCGCAGCCGCCGCTTGAGCGACTGGCGGTGGCGCTTCATGGCCGAAGGGTTGCGAGCGGTTTTCTTCTGTGCCATAGTTCTCCAAACAGCAAACCATCCATCAATCTAGCACACCATCTGCCCCTATGGCTAGGGCTTTAGCCCCGGCCAGTCGAGGGGCCGCTCGGCGAGGCCCAGCCGCCAGGCCACCCCCTGGGCGCAGCGCTCTGCTGCCCGGCCGTCGCCGTAGGGGTTGGGCCGGTTTCGCATGGCCGAAAGCGCGGCCTCATCGGAGAGCAGGTGGTGCACGGTGGCAAAGACCTGCTCAGGGTCGGTGCCGGCCAGCTTCAGCGCCCCCACCGCCAGCCCCTCGGGCCGTTCGGTCACGTTGCGCAGCACCACCACCGGCACTCCCAGGGTGGCCCCGCTTTCCTGGACCCCCCCGGAGTCGGTCACGAGGAGGGCAGAGCGCTTCATCAAGGCGGCCATGGTGCCGAAGTCCAGCGGCTCCAGCAGGCTGAAGTTGGAGAGCCCGGAAAGCTGCGGGTAGACCGCCTCGCGCACCGCCGGGTTCAGGTGGACTGGGTAGACGAAGTGGCACTCGGGGTGGGCCTGGGCCACCCGGGCCAGGGCGGCGGCCAGCCGCGACATTATCGGCAGGTTTTCCCGCCGGTGCATGGTCACGGTTACGATGCGCTTACCCGCCGGTAGGGGGGGCGGGGTGCCCCGCTGGCTGGCGTAGAGCACCGCGTCCACCTCGGTCTGTCCGGTGACGATGATGCTCTCCTCGGGCTTGCCCTCCCGCAACAGGTTGGCCCGGGCGGTGGGGGTGGGGGGCAGGTCGAGGTCGGTCAGCACGTCGGTCAGGCGGCGGTTGGCCTCCTCCGGGAAGGGCTCTTGCAGGTTGAAGCTGCGCAGCCCCGCCTCCACGTGGGCCACCGGGATGCCCTCGAAGAAGGCCGCCAGGGTCACGGCAAAGGTGGTCAGGGTATCGCCGTGGACCATCACGTAGTCGGCCTTTAGCTCCCTGAGCTTCTGGGCTGCGGCCGGCACGATGCGCCCCATCAGCTCGGGGAGGCTCTGGCGCTCGGTCATGACCTGCAGGTCGGTGTCGGGCACCAGGCCGAAGACCCGGAGGGCGTCCTCGAGCTGGGTGCGGTGCTGCCCGGTGGAGAGGAGCACGCTCTTTACAGGCTGCCGCCGCAGGGCAAAGATAACCGGGGCCATCTTGATGGCTTCGGGCCGGGTACCAAAGGCGACGATGACCCGCTTCATGCTTCGTCCTGCGGGGCCACCACAAAGGCCGAGGCCAGCTCGTCTCCTTCGGCCAGGCTCATGACCCTGACCCCGCTGGTGGCCCGGCCGTAGCGGGCGATCTCGGCCACCTTGGTGCGGATGGCGATGCCCCTTTTGGAGAGCACCAGCAGGTCCTCGTTGCCCCGCACCCAGAGCAGGGCCGCCAGATGCCCCACCTTTTCGTTGGTGTTGAAGGTGATGACCCCCATCCCGCCCCGGCCCTGGCGGGGGTATTCCGAGATGGGGGTGCGCTTGCCGTAGCCCTGGCTGCCCACCGCCAGCACCTCGCCTTCCTCCCCCTTCAGCACCACCAGCGAGACCACCCGGTCGGCCCGCCCCTCCTTGAAGCGGATGCCGGTCACCCCCTGGCTGGCCCGTCCGGTGGCCCGCACCTCTGAGAGGGCAAAGCGGATGGCCTGCCCGCTTTGGGTGGCCAGCATGACCTCGTCGTTCTCCTGCGCGATGGCCACGCCCACCAGGGCGTCGTTCTCGAGCAGGTTGATGGCAATCAGGCCCGCACTGGTCAGGTTCTGGTACTCGCGGATGGCGGTTTTTTTGATGAGCCCGTTGCGGGTAGCGAAGACGAAGTACCCCTCCTGGTCCAGCTCGCGTACGCTGAGGAGGGCGGCCACCTCTTCACCCTCCTGCAGGGGCAGTAGGCTCACCACATGGGTGCCCCGGGCCTGGCGGCTGGCCTCGGGCAGCTCGCGGACCTTCTCGGCGTAGACCCGTCCCCGGCTGGTGAAAACCAGCAGGGTGTCGTGCATGGAGGCCACGAAGACCGAGATGGCCTCGTCCTCCTCCCTGGTCTTGCCGGCCTGGGCCCCCACCCCGCCCCGGCCCTGGGCCCGGTAGGCCTCGAGCGGGGTGCGCTTGATGAAGCCCTGGGCGGTGAGGGTGATCACCATGGGCTCGTCCTCGACCAGGTCCTCCGGGCTGAAGCCCTCCTCGAACTCGGTGATCTGGGTGCGGCGGGGGTCGGCGTACTTTTGCTTGATGGCCAAAAGCTCGTCCTTGACCACCTGCCAAAGCCGCTGCTCGTCCTCCAGGATGGCCCTGAGCCGGGCGATTTCCTCGGTAAGCGACCGGTACTCCTCCTCCAGTTTGCTCCGCTCCAGCCCCACCAGCCGTTGCAGGCGCATGTCCAGGATGGCCTGGGCCTGCACCTCGCTCAGGCTAAAGCGCTCCATGAGGCCGCGGCGGGCCTCGGCGGCGTCCTGCGAACCGCGGATGAGGGCAATCACCGCGTCGATGTGGTCCAGGGCAACCAGGAGCCCCTCCAGGATGTGGGCCCGCTCGAGGGCCTTGCGCAGCTCGAACTGGGTGCGCCTCTGGACCACCTCCCTGCGGTGGTCGAGGTAGTGGCGCATGAGCTCCAGCAAGGTGAGCACCCTGGGCTCGCCTTTCACGATGGCCAGAAGGTTCACGGTGAAGCTGGTCTGCAGGCGGGAGTGCTTGTAGAGCTTGTTGAGCACCACCTGGGGGTTGGCCCCCCGCTTGAGCTCCACCGCAATGCGCAGGCCCTGCCGGTCGGACTCGTCGCGCAAGGCCGCGATGTCCTCAATTACCTTGTTGCGCACCAGGCCGGCAATCTGGGCAATCAGGTCAGCCTTGTTGACCTGGTAGGGGATCTCGGTGAAGACCAGCATGGGCCGCCCGTTTTTTTCCTCGTGGCGCACCCGGGCCCGCACCTTGAGGCTCCCCCGACCCGTGGCGTAGGCCTCCTTGATGCCGCGGCGGGAGAGCTTGCCCCCGGTAGGAAAGTCGGGCCCCGGCAGCACCCGCATCACCTCCTCCAGGGTGAGGCTGGGGTTGTCAATCATCTGCAACAGGGCCTCCACCACCTCCCCCAGGTTGTGGGGCGGCAGGCTGGTGGCCATGCCCACCGCGATGCCGGCCGAGCCGTTGGCCAGCAGGTTGGGGAAGGCCGCCGGGAGCACCTCGGGCTGGGTCTGGGTGCCGTCGTAGTTGGGCACGAAAGGCACCGTCTCCTTGTCCAGGTCCTGCAAGAGCTCCAGGCCTACCGGCGAGAGCCGGGCCTCGGTGTAGCGCTGGGCGGCCGGGGGGTCGCCGTCCAGCGAGCCGAAATTGCCCTGGCCGTCAATCAGGGGGTAGCGCAGGTTCCAGGGCTGGGCCATGCGCACCAGGGTGTCGTAGATGGCCGCATCGCCGTGGGGGTGGAACTTCCCCATCACCTCGCCCACAATCTTGGCGCTCTTGACGTGTTTGCGGTTGGGCAGCACCCCGTCCTGGTAGGCCCCGTAGAGGATGCGGCGCTGGACCGGCTTCAGGCCATCGCGCACGTCGGGCAGCGCCCGGTCCACGATGACCGACATGGCGTAGTTGATGAAGCTTTGTTTGACCTCGTCGGTAATTTCTACTGGAAGAACCTGGGACATTCACCTCTCCTGGGCACAAAAAAGGCGCTCTGAAGCGCCCCGCCTTGGCAATTATACCCGAAGACCTTACCCCAGCCGGCTGGGGTAAGCTAACCCAAGTATGGAAGCCCTGCTCCAGACCATCGTGCCTGTGGCCTTCATCGTTCTCACGGGCTACTGGGTGGGCAAGCGCATCGACTTTGACCTGCAAACCCTTTCCAAACTTTCCATCTACGTGTTGGTGCCGGTTTTGATTTTCGACGCCATGCTGCGGGCCGAGCTGACCGGGGCCAGCGTGCTGGGGATTACCCTGGCCTTCTTTCTCTCCTCCGCGGGGCTTTACCTGCTGGCCCTCTTGTGGGCCCGCTGGCAGGGGCTGGGGCCGGACGCCACCAAGACCCTGGTGGCTTCGGCCACCTTTCCAAACTCGGGCAACATGGGCCTCTCGCTCACCTTCTTCGCCCTGGGCCAGCCAGGGCTCGATCGGGCCATTGTCTTCTTCATTGCCAGCAGCGTGCTGATGTTCGGCCTGGGTCCGGCCTTTCTGCGCGGGGGGGGGCTTTTGCAAAGCCTGCTCTTCACCCTAAGGCTGCCCCTTTTCTGGGCTTTGGCAGGGGGGCTTCTGGTGCGGGGGCTTTCCATTCCGCTGCCTTTAGGGCTGGACGAGGGGGTGCACCTCCTGGGCCAGGCCTGCATCCCGGTAATGCTGCTCACGCTGGGCATCCAGATTGCCCGTTCCAAGCCGGAGTGGGGGCCCTTCGAGCTGCAGGCCAGCGGGCTGCGCCTGCTGGCGGCCCCTCTTTTGGCGGGGGCGGCCGGCTGGCTTTTGGGGCTGGAGCGGTTGGACATCCAGGTGCTGGTGCTGCAGAGCGCCATGCCCATCGCGGTCAACGCGTTCTTGATGGCGGGTGAGTTTGGCGGGGATGGCCCCAGGGCGGCGCGGGCGGTGGTGCTCTCCTCGGTCCTTTCCTTCGCCACCTTGCCGTTGGTGCTCCTGGCGATCGGGGTGGGCTAGGCATGCGGCTGATTGGGCTTACCGGGAGCATTGGCAGTGGCAAGAGCACCGTGGGGGCGCTATTGCGGGAGCTGGGGGTGGTGGTGTTGGACGCAGACCGGCTGGCCCGCGAGGGGGCCGAGGTGTTTGAGGCGGAGATCTGCCGGATGTTTCCCGAGGTCTGCCGGGAAGGGCGGGTGGACCGGCGGGCCCTAGCCCAGCGGGTATTTGCCGACGAGGCAGCGCGCAGGCGGCTCGAGGCCCTGCTCCATCCCTACGTGCGCCGCCGGCTAGAGGAGGAGACCGAGCGCGCCCGGGCGGCCGGCCAGGCCCTGGTGGTGCAGGAGATTCCCCTTCTGTTCGAAAGCGGGCGGGAGGGAGAGTTTGAAGGGGTGCTGGTGGTGGCCGCGCCCGAGGCCCTGCGCAGGGCCCGGGTCATGGCCCGCAGCGGGCTTTCTGCCGCCGAGTTCGAGGCCCGGGACCAGGCCCAGATGCCGCAGGCGGAGAAGCTCAGGCGGGCGCGCTGGGTCATCTGGAACGACGCCGACCTCGATACCCTCCGCCGCCGGGTGAAGGCCTGGTACAAGGAGGTGCTGGGGTGAGGATTGTGCACGACTGGCTGGGGCCGCTAGAGCTCCCCGACGAGCCCCGCCGCATCGTCTCGCTGGCCCCCAACGCCACCGAGACCCTTTTCGCCCTGGGCCTGGGGGGGCGGGTGGTAGGGCGGAGTGCTTTTTGCTACCGGCCGGCGGGGGTGCTGGCGCTGCCGGTGGTCTCGAGCTACACCCGGGTGCGCTGGGAGCTTTTGGAGGCCTTGCGGCCTGAGTTGGTGCTGGTGAGCACCGGGGTGCAGCGGGAGCTGCTTCAGACCCTTTGGCAGCGAGGGTTTCCCCTCTACCCCGTTCCCCTGCCGCAGAGCCCCTACGGGATCATGGAGAACGTGGTGCTTTTGGGGGCCCTCCTGGGGGTGCCGGAGGCGGCCACCGCGCTGGCCCACCGGCTTGGCGAGCGCTACGCTGCGCTGTACGGCGCCCTGCCTTCCAGGCGGGTCTACCTCGAGTTCGACCTGGGCGGCCCCATCACGGTGGGGCGGGGGAGCTACGTGGGCGAGGCCTTGCGTCACCTGGGGCTGAAGAACATCTTCGCCGACCATCCCCAAAGCTACTTTGCACCCCCACTGGCCGAGGTACCCGGGCGGGCCCCGGAGCTCTTCATCTACGAGCCCAAGCCCCACCGCGCCAGGGCACGGGAAAAGGCCGAACGCCTGCTGGCCGAGCGGGGCTGGCAGGGCCCCTTGGTGGTGACCGGGGGGGATGAGCTGGCCCACTACGGGCCCCTGTTCTTCGCCTACCTAGAGCGGCTGGTGGCGCAAATTCGGGCGGTGCTAGACTAGGGCCATGCACGTCTTTCGCCTCAAGGGCGACTTTGAGACCCTGGACATCTACACCCCCATCCTCTTCGAGCTCGGGGCCCGGGGTTTGGAGGAGCGGCCCGGCGAGGTCTGGGCCTACTTTCCCGAACGCAGGGAGCTGTCGTTGCCTGGGGAGTGGCTGGAGCTGCCCGATACCGACTGGCTCGAGGCCTACCGGCGCGACTTGAAGCCGGTGCGGGCCGGCCCCTTCGTGGTTCTGGCCCCCTGGCACGCCTGGGAGGGGCCGGAGACCCGCCTCTGGATTGAGCCCGGGATGGCCTTTGGCACCGGGCACCACGAGTCCACCCGGCTGGCCCTCTCGGCCCTGGCCCGGCGGGTGGAGCCCGGCATGCGGGTGCTGGACCTGGGGACCGGCTCGGGGATTCTGGCCATTGCGGCGGCCCTGCTGGGGGCCGAGGCGGTGGGGGTGGACCTCGACGGCGCGGTGATTCCCCAGGCCCGGGCCAATGCCGAGCGGAATGGGGTAGAGGTGCAGTTTCTGGAGGGCAGCCTGGAGGACGTGGAGGGGCCCTTCGACTTGGTGGTGGCCAACCTGCACGCCGAGCTCCACGCCTACCTGGCCCAGGCCTACCGCAGGGCCTTTGGCATCTGCGGGGCTCTCATCCTATCGGGCATCCTGGCCGAGCGGGAGGCGGTGGTGAAGCGGGCCTTTGAGGCTGCCGCTTTTGCCCTTCTGGAGCGGGAAGAGGAGGGGGCCTGGGTCTGCCTGACCTACGCCGCGGTGTAGCCATGCGTCCGCACCGGGCCTACGTGGAAAGTCTGGCCCCCGAGTTGAGGCTCACGGGCCCCGAGGCCCACCACCTGGCCGAGGTGCTCCGGGCGAGGGTGGGGGATACCCTGACCGTTTTCGACGGCCAGGGGCGGGAGGGCCGGGCCCGGGTGGTGGAGCTGGGGCGAGGCTGGGTGCGGCTTAGGTTGGAGGAGACCTGGACGGCCGACCGGGAGCCCCCTCAGCCCGTCGTCCTCTACCTGCCCCTTCTGAAGGGCGACCATATGGCCGAGGTGGTGCGGGCTGCCACCGAGCTGGGGGCCGGCCGGATTGTGCCCATACTCACCCAGCACTGCGTGGTGCGCGAGCTCAGCGAGAACAAGCTCCTCCGCCTGCGCCGCGTGGCCCAGGAGGCGGCCAAGCAGTGCGGGCGCAGCGTGGTGCCCCAGGTGGAGCCCCTGCGGACTTTGGAGCAGGTGCCCCCGGTGGCCCAGGGCCTGGTGGCCCACCCCTACGCCCGGGCCCGGGTGCGGGAGGTCTACGACCCCACCAGGCCGGTGGCCCTTCTCACCGGACCTGAGGGGGGGCTGGCCGAGGCCGAGGTGGCCCTGCTGGAGAGGCGCGGCTTTGCCCCGGTCGCCCTGGGGCCCCGCATTTTGCGGGCCGAGACCGCACCGCTGGCCCTGCTGAGCCTGGTGACGGCGGGGGAGGGTTTCTGATGAGGCTGGGCTGGCTGCTGCTTTTGCTCCTGCTCTCGGCCTGCCGCTATACCTTCGTGCCGCTGGACCCGGGCCGGGCCAGCTTTCCTCCTCGCCTGGGCCTGAGCGGGGCCCTCGAGCCCACCCCGGGGGGGGCCCTGGCCCGCCTCACCGTGCGGCGGGTGGGGGAGCCCGGCTACCTGGAACTGCGCTGGTACAAAGGCGACCAGCTCTATGAGGAGCGCTCCATCTGGGTGGAGGCCCCCGGGGTCTACGAGGCCCGCTTCAGCCGGCTGGACGAGGGGTACTACCGCCTCATGGTCCTGGTGGGCCGGAGCCCGGTGCTCCAGCTCGAGCTGGGCACCCCCCTCCTGCCCGCTCCGCCCTAGAGCGCCGGTCAAAAATCACCGCCCCCCCCGCTCGCCCCGGAGCATCCTGGGAGGCAGGATGAGGTACGCCTCTTTGCTTTTGGGCTTGCTGCTAGCTGCTTGCACCGCTCCGCGTGGGGGTGAGGGGGCCCAGACCGGCGGGGGGGAGGGGGCCTTCATCCGCACTGCTCTGGTCCTGTATGGCCGATTCGGCCAGAGCCACCCGGGTGACTGCTACCCCCTTGCCGAAGCAGCGCGCTTCCACCTGGTGGAAATGAGCCCGTCCTCCTACAACACCCGCTGGTGCGAGGTTAGGAACAACCGCGAACTCAATGCCCACCACGAACTCAAGCGGCTCAACCCCCAGGTGCGCATCCTCATCTACCAGATGGGCCCGGGCCAGCTCATCGTCTCCCGCTTTGACCCCGTGGTCCAGGAGGAGTGGGAGTGGATCAAGCGGGAGCACGGGCGGGGCAGCCCGGACCGCTGGGCCGGCCTTGGGGCCAGGACCGGAGAATACCTGCGGGCTTTGCCCTACCCCGCAGAGCGCGCCATGGTCTTGGGCAACTCCAACTGGCAGCGGCACTGGATGGAAAGCCGTCACCACCGGCTCTGGGGGGCCTGGGGCCAGCCGGGCCATCAGGACAGGGGCGGGCGCAGCTTCGATAGCCGGGGGGCCGACGGGATTTTCCTGGACGGGATGCAGTACGGGGTATCCTGGCAGAGCGGGTGGTGCCCAGAATCCCTCTACGATGAGCAGAACAACCGCTGCGGGGAAAGGGACCACCCGGCCGATTACTACCTGGAATTACGCGGTGTACTTTACACGCATCAGAATGGGCTTCCAGTTACGTAGGGAGCCCAATGAATAGGATACCACGTCCCATCCGCCGCGCTCTGGAAAGCTTAGCTTCCAGCCCCATCAACGC